>JAICHT010000017.1 GCA_025924755.1 Chitinophagaceae bacterium
AGAGGACTTACACGTTCCGACTTTAATATGAGGGTAGGGCAATCTGCTTTGCGAAACAATGCCATTACCTACAATTCGGTGATTCCTTTTGCCAATCACCAGTTCGAGTTTTATACATTTGGCGGCTTAAATTACCGCCAGGGTAAATCCGCCGGGTTTTACCGCTTGCCTTATAATTATAGAAACATTCCGGCTATTTATCCCAATGGATTTTTACCCAATATCAATTCCAGGATATTTGATATGAGTTTTGCAGCCGGTATCAGGGGTAAGTTGGGTGATTGGAATGTAGACTTCAGCAATATATATGGCGGCAATAAAATGCTTTATATAATTGATAATACACTCAATGCTTCTTTGCTGGAAAAATCGCCTACACGGTTTAATGCGGGAGGCCATGCATTTTATGAAAACACTACCAACTTCGACATCTCCCGCAGGTACGAGACCATAGCAAAAGGTTTAAACATTGCCTTTGGGTTAGAGCACCGTTATGAAAATTACCAGATCATTGCAGGCGAAGAAGCCTCTTGGAGAAACTATGGAATGAAAAAACGGTATATCACTTCCAGTGGCGATACGGTGTTGGTTGATGACCCTAACGGGGATGTACCAACGATTTTTGATCCTATTTCCGGTGCAGTCCGTCCTGGTGGCTCACAGGTATTCCCGGGTTTTAGAAATTCGGTAAACCAGTTCCGTACCAGCTATGCCGGCTATGCCGACCTGGAAATGGATGTAAACAGCCAGCTTTTATTAGGCGCCGCTATACGCCATGAAAACTTTAGCGACTTTGGTAATACCACCAACTGGAAAGCATCAGCCCGCTATAAAATTGGTAATAACTGGGCCATTAGGGGCACCTATAATACCGGCTTCCGTGCACCGGACCTGCACCAGATCTATTATCAAAATACCAACACCTTATCGGTAAACGGTATATTGCGCGAAGTAGGCACTTTTGCCAACGACAGCCGCGCTGCCAAATTATTGGGCATACCACAGTTAAAGGCCGAGCAGTCTAATGGTTTTACAGGTGGATTTACAGGAAAAATAGGTAAGCTGGAAGCAAGCGTAGACTATTACAACATTTTTGTAAAGAACCGCGTAGTTGTTACCGGTACCTTCTCCGGCGACCCCAATGGCAGTGCCGTAGACCAGGAAATTTATACCATATTGCAACAAGCCAACGCCGGCCTTGCCACCTTTTATGTAAATGCAATTGACACCCGTACCAAAGGCCTGGATGTAGTACTCTCTTACAAACAGCATGTAGGCCCCGGTTTGCTGAATATAGATTTGTCAGGTACTTTCTCTCAAACCAAAAAAGACGGTCCTGTACATACACCGCCATTATTACAAAGCAAACCGGAGATATTCTTTAGCGAATCCAGCCGCATTGTGCTGGAAGAATTGTCACCAAGAGAAAAAGTAAACCTGACGCTTGGTTATAAATTAAAAAAATGGAATCTCTTTTTAAGAAATGTACATTTTGGACCGGTAACCGAATTGGCGGATGATCCAAAAGATCAGCAGGTGTATAGCAGCAAAATAATTACGGACGTTTCTCTTAGTTATAATTTTACTGAAAAAGTACAATTAACAGTGGGCTCTAATAACCTGCTGGATATTTATCCGGATAAAACCTTGA
Source organism: Chitinophagaceae bacterium (assembly GCA_025924755.1). Classification (GTDB taxonomy): domain Bacteria; phylum Bacteroidota; class Bacteroidia; order Chitinophagales; family Chitinophagaceae; genus Flavisolibacter. The sequence goes on from JAICHT010000017.1 coordinate 1,652, forward strand.
ACCCGGATTTTGTGGATAACGGAAGGTTTATTTATTCCGGCAGTGCACACCAGTTTGGCTTCAACGGACGGTTTGTATTTGCAAAGCTCAACTTCCGGTTGTAATTATTTACTATAAACAAAAGCGGCGCTGCATTTAAAACAGCGCCGCTTTTGTTTATAGCAGACATAAATTTCCGGTTGTGTTTAATGGCAAAAGCAAGAACAATCGGCAAAATTGAACAATGGAATAATGTCAATAAAATAAAACGATACTTCTTTCTGCAATAGTATTTTTGCCAGGCTTACTACCGCCTAGATATATAATAAAGCATTAGAACATTCTTATTTAAGCAATTACATTAGTAATTAGCTACATTTAAACGAAAGTGCCATAACCTATATGAATACTTCTTTCGGAAAATTACATCTTACTGTAAAGCTGCTTTTGATAGGTTGTATACCGCTTGTATTTATAATTTATCTCACTTTTGAAGTATACCAGGAAAAGCAGCAAAAAGTAGACATCATCAAAGGTTATATAGAACGCATTCAGCAATCGGGCAATATATCTACTCTTATCAGCGAAATGCAAAATGAGCGAAAGCTCAGTTTTGATGTAGCCATGAGAAACAAGGGGAAGGAAGAACTGATAAGCCAGCGTGCCAAAACGGATGCAACATTAAAAGTTATTGAAAAAAGTAATGACATAAAGCTGAAAGGATTTGAAAGCTATACTTATTTGCATAAACTGCCGGAAGTGCGTGCTAAAGTAGACAGCGGCAAAGCAAATACGGATATGGTTACGCATTATTATTCCAATATGATTTTCAGGCTCAACACGCTTACCGGTATTACGCTGGCCAACAACAGCCGTTTACAGCCTGTTTATAAAGATATGACCGGGCAAAAATTGCTTTCCGAGATGATTGCCTATCTCAGTATCATCCGCTCCAATATTTATAATGTGCTGTATACAAGAAAGTATATGGTGGAAACCCTTATTGGCACTTTAGGCACACACGATGTTTATAACTCTTATGAAACCGAATTTTTAATGAAGGCTTCGCCAGAAGCCGTTGCGGACTATAAAAACCTTCGCGAACATTCGGAATTTAAACCAACTATAGAATACATCAACCATCTTTTTGCCACTTTTAAATTCGACAGTACCTATACTGCCGACGAGTGGTGGGCGGTGTCAGACAAAGGCATTGGTAGGTTATCAACATTGCAACAACAACTTTGGAACAAAGTAGTTGTAAATATGACGGCCATCTACCGGAACTTAAATGAAAAAAAGAACAATACACTTTTATTTTTAGTAATTGCTTTTGCTGTGGTGCTGGTAATTATCAGCTATACAATTGTTGTAATTACACGGCAGCTTCGGGAGCTGAAAGTAGCTGCAGAAAAAATAGCCAATGGCGGTGCAGGAGGCATACAAATTCAAAATTTTCCACACGATGTAATTGGCAGTTTAGCGCAATCGGTTCATAAAATAGAAAAGAACAACCTGCAACTGGCAGAAGCGGCGGCTGATATTGGAAAAGGTAATTTTTCTGTAGCCATTCAACCACGTAGTAAGGAGGATATGCTGGCTAATGCGCTGGTGCAAATGCAGCAAAGCTTGCAGGTGTTTAGTGAAAAGATGGAACTATTGGTAAAGCAACGGACAGAAGAACTCGAAAGGTCGAATAATGATTTGCAACAATTTGCCCATGTAGCCAGCCACGACCTGAAAGAACCGTTGCGTAAAATAAGAATATTTGGAAGCCGGTTACATGAACTATATGATGAAGCGCTGTCCGAAAAAGGACAGGAATTTTTGGATAAGATATTAAGCGCCGCCGACCGTATGACCAGGATGGTGGACGGGATATTAAATTATTCTACTACCGGCGCTACAGACAATGCTTTTGAGCAGATAGATTTAAATAAAGTTTGTAAAGAAATAGTCAAGGACCTGGAGCTTGTCATTCAACAGAAAAATGCAGTAATCACTTTTGATAACTTACCTTGCTTTGACGGTATGCCGGTGCTGATTCACCAGCTTTTTTACAATTTAATTATAAATGCTTTAAAATTTTCGAAAGAAGATGTGCAGCCGGTTATTACAATTACTGCTCAACAAATTGGTGGTAAGCAGTTAATGCATTTTGCAGCCGCTGACCCCAAAGCTCAATATTTTGAAATTGAAATAAAAGACAATGGCATTGGCTTTGATACGGACCAAACGGCTAAGCTGTTTACTATTTTTACTCGTCTGCATGTTCGCGATAAATATGAAGGTACCGGCCTGGGCCTGGCCTTATGCAAAAAAATAGTAGATCGTCATAATGGCTTTATCTATGCTGAAGGAAAGCAAGGAGAAGGCGCATCATTTAAAATTATTTTACCCGTCGCTACAGAATCCATTCCTGAATCTTACCAGGCTGTAAATGTTGAAGCGACTAACGTTTCTTAAAATTTACTTTACATTATTATTGATTGCAAATAAGAATCAAACAGTCAGGAATAGGTATTTAGTTTGCTATTTCGTTGCGTTTGTTTTTCCGGTTGAACCACCAATACATGGGGATGCCGGTGAGCATCAAAAAAAGCCCGAAGAAAGCTTCCCTGGGGCGTGTAGCAATAGTATTTACCAACAATGCGATGCAAAATAAAACAACAAATGCAGGTACAAAAGGGTAGCCCCAAACCTTTACCGGGCGCGGTGCCTGCGGCATTTTCTTTCTTAATATAAATACACCCAGTGTGGTAGCGCCATAGTATATAAATACCGCAAAAATAATCATATCGGTTAGCTGGTCAAAGGTCCCGGAAAGTACCAGCAGGCACGCCCATATACCTTGAAAGATTAAAGAATTAGCGGGCACATGCGCTTTATTTACTTTAGCTACTTTAGAAAAAAACATACCTTCTGACGCCATAGCAAAATAAGGCCTGGCACTTACAAGAATAGTGGCGTTGGTGCCGCCCAGCGTGGTTATTAATATGAGTACCGACATAAAAACAAGTCCTCCGTTACCCCAAAAAGTTTTAACCGCCTCTGTTGCCGCTATCTGGTTACCGGATGCGTTTATCTGCGCCAGGTTTGTAACGGGCAACAGCGAAAGATAGGTCACATTTACCAATAAATACAAAGCAATTACGGTAAAAACGCCAATGATAATTCCTTTGGGAATGGTACGTTTTGCATGCTGCACTTCTCCTCCTATATATCCGATAGTGGCCCAACCCTGGTAGGCCCAAAAAGCAGAAAGCATCGCAGTAAAAACAGCGCTGATAGTAACAGGATGATTGTCGGTAATCGTCATATCAAAGCTATGGCTAAGCGTAGCCTGTTTGCTGCTTAAGCCAAAACAGATGATCAGGAAAATGCCGATAAAAACCAGTATCAATACCAGCTTGCTCATACCGGCACCCGTTTTAATACCAAAGGTGTTTAACCACGTAAGTAATACAATAAGGATAATAGCGACAAGCTTTACAGAAAAACCTGCAAAGGGATAAAAAATTCCGCCAATACTAAAGTGATCCAGCGAAGAAAAAAGTGGCGGCAGGTGCACAATATTATTTAACGATTGTGCAAATACATAAGCCAAGGAAGATATGGCGGCGGTTTGTATAACCGTAAACAACGACCATCCAAAAATGAAGGCAAAAAAGCGGTTGTATATTACTTTGTAATACGCATATTCGCCGCCCGTTTCTGCCAGCAACCCGGCAACTTCTGCGTTGCATAAAGCACCAAACAAAGTAACAATGCCGCCAAGCACCCATGCTATCAGAATCCATCCGGAAGCATGCAACTCCGCCGCCATCGGCGCTATTTTTTTGTACACGCCAGAGCCGATAATATTGCCAATCACTACTACTATTACGTAACCCAATCCTAACGATCTGTCAAGCTTGTTTGATACACTCATAACCCAAGTATAGAACTAAACTACTAATTCCTCTCTATTGCACCTTTTTATTGTGCGTCACTATTAGTATTAGATATCATGTATCCTGCATTTTCAACAGGTTACTCCAAAAACAAATTGCCGGTATATAAGTGTCAAATCAGGGTTTTTAAGTAAATTCCATACTTGGATTTAATGGATATGAAAAGCAGTAAATTCAACTTTACATCAATACTATTCATAAACTAAATCAAGATTTATGAACATAGAACAACAGACATGCACACATATTCAGCAGGTAACCACTTTGAAAGAACCCAAAGAATATGTGTGCGGGGAATGTATAAAAACCGGGAGCAACTGGGTGCATTTGCGAACCTGTCAAAGCTGCGGCGCTACTTTGTGCTGCAACAGTTCGCCCAATAGGCATATGACCAAACATTACCATCAAACACAGCACCCGGTGGTCATCTCAGCAGAACCTGGCGAAAAATGGATATATTGTTATAACGATGATGTATATGCGGAATATTGATAACTGGTAAAATGTACATGCTTTGGAAACCGTAATTTTATTAAGAGTATATCCTGATTTTCATGGCAGTTATCACTCTGTAAATTATTAATCATGGCCAACGATACACTTAAGCCATATGCATGGCCGCCATTAAGCTTTGAAGCTTTGGAGAATTCAATAACAACCGTGCAGTTGTGGACACAGATTGTAGGTAAGATCCGATTAAGAAAAATGCCGTGGTTAAACCACTCCTGGCATGTGTCGCTGTATGTTTCTGCAAGAGGGTTAACTACGGGAAGCATTCCTTACAGCCGGGGACTTTTTGAACTGGAATTTGATTTCAATAGTCACCAGCTTTTGATAACCACCAGCGAAGGGGAAAACCGGAAGATTGATTTATATTCCAGAACCGTAGCCTCATTTTATAGCGAGCTTTTTGATCAATTGAAAGCTTTGAATATTGATGTAAAAATATATGGCACTCCTAATGAGATAGACCCTGCTATTCCATTTGAAAAAGACGAAATGCACCGGGCTTATGATAAACAGCAAATGAATTTCTTTTGGAAAGCACTGGTAAAGATAGATCCGGTGTTTCTTCAATTCAGAGCCCGCTTTACCGGTAAGTGCAGCCCGGTACATTTCTTTTGGGGCGGCTTCGATTTGGCAGTTACCCGTTTTTCCGGAAGAAAAGCTCCGAAACATCCCGGCGGAGTGCCTAATATGCCGCTCAGGGTCATGCAGGAAGCATACTCCCACGAAGTAAGCAGCGCCGGTTTTTGGCCTGGAAATGCAGCATTCCCTCATCCCGCTTTTTATGCCTATTGCTATCCCACACCACCAGATTTTAGTAGTAAGACCGTACAGCCGAAGGAAGCTTTTTACAGTAACGATATGGGCGAATTTTTTCTTCTTTATGATACGGTGAGGCAGTCGGCAAACCCGGAAGAAATGTTGCTGCAGTTCTTACAATCTACTTACGAAGCGGCTGCCACTACCGGCAACTGGGATAGGGAAGTATTGGATTTTAATTTTACGCCAATTGAATAAACCTGCAAAAAGTTTTAATGACAGATGCTGGGATTAAGAAAAATAGTTACCTTTCTTATTAAATGTAAAAGAAACATTTAAAGCTGGCGTCTCGATATATGATTGCCTATGCAGTTTATATTACCGGATCGCCATAAAAGAGCAAGCCATTATGAGAAATATTAGCCTAACGATTGCCAGCCTGCTGGCTGTTTTTACTATTGTGTCCTGCAATAGTAAGTCCCCATCAACCAAAGCTGAACACGACAGCACCTATGCTAAATTAAGCGATGAGGATAAGCGGTTGCCTGTAAATGCCGTAGCAGCATTAAATGTAACAGATGGCTTGCAGGCCACGTTATTTGCATCAGAGCCTATGATTGGCAATCCTACCAATATCGACGTAGATTCCAAAGGCCGTGTTTGGATGTGCGAAGCATATAATTACCGGCCGCAACTCAACCCGGATAATCCGCAACGGGCAGCCGGCGACCGTATTTTGATTTTAGAAGATACCAATGGCGATGGAAAGGCCGATACGGCCAAAGTTTTTTACCAGGGTACCGATGTAAATGCTGCTCTGGGCATTGCAGTATTGGGCAATAAAGTAATTGTTTCCTGCAGCCCTAATGTATTTATTTTCACGGATACGGATGGCGATGACAAGCCCGATAAAAAGGAAGTGTTGTTTACGCATGTAGGCGGCGTGCAGCACGATCATGCGGTACATTCTTTTGTGTTTGGGCCGGATGGAAAGTTATACTTCACGTTTGGTAATGAAGGCAAGCAATTGATGGATAAAGATGGGAAAGTGATTATTGATAAAGACGGAAATGCGGTAACCAATGAAGGCAAACCTTACCGGCAGGGCATGGTATTCAGGGTAAATCCGGATGGTACCGGTTTAGAAGTAATGGCCAATAATTTTAGAAATAATTACGAGGCGGCTGTAGATTCTTATGGTACTATCTGGCAATCGGATAACGATGATGACGGTAACCAAAGCACACGTATTAATTATGTGATGCAATATGGCAACTATGGCTATACCGATGAAATGACCGGGGCCGGTTGGCGTGCCCGCCGCACCAATTTTGAGCCGGAAATACCAAAGCGGCACTGGCATCAGGCCGACCCGGGCTCTATACCTAATTTGCTAGCCACCGGTGCAGGTTCTCCGGCTGGTATCACTTTTTACGAAGGCAATTTGTTGCCTGCTGCTTTTCAAAACCAAATGATACATTGTGATGCCGGTAATAATATTGTAAGAGCTTACCCGGTGCAAAACGAAGGCGCCGGTTACAAAGCCGATATTAAGCCCATTATGGAAAGCACACAGGATCAATGGTTCCGGCCGGTAGATGTGTGTACGGCCCCTGATGGTTCGTTGATGGTGGCCGATTGGTATGACCCCGGAGTGGGTGGACATCAAATGGCGGATATGAACAGGGGACGCATTTTTCGGATTGCCCCTAAGGATAACCGTTATACCGTTCCTAAGCTTGATTTGTCCTCTCCTGAAAATGCAGTAAAAGCACTTCAAAGCCCTAATACGGCCACCCGCTATATGGCTTGGGAAAAATTGAACCAGTGGGGCGATAAAGCAGAAGCGGCTTTGCAGCAATTGTGGAAGTCGGATAATCCCCGTTTTCGGGCACGGGCATTATGGTTGTTAGTTAATATTCCCGGTAAAGGAGTGGCTTATATACAGCAAGCGTTACAAGATAAAAATCCGGACATTCGTATTACAGCACTTCGGGCTGCTACAGAAACTCAACCCGATATTACCCCTTTTGTAAAAGCAGTAGTGAAGGATGCTAACCCACAGGTGCGTCGCGAAGCTGCGCTTGCCTTGCATCACAGCAAATCGCCGGAAGCACCGGCTTTATGGACCGATTTAGCTATGCAGTATGATGGTAACGACCGTTGGTATTTAGAAGCTTTAGGCATAGGCGCAGATAAACAATGGGATACTTTTTTGGCGGCATGGAAAGCAAAAGCCGGAGATCAGCTTAATAACAAAGCAGGTAAGGATATTGTGTGGCGATCCAGAACGGGAGCCGCTTTGCCGCTACTAGCAAGCTATATCACCAATGACCAAACCACTGCTGCCGACCGCTTAAAATATTTCAGGGCTTTTGATTTTATTGATGACAAAGCAAAGGAAAATACCTTGTTAGGATTATTGGATAATACAGGGCCAAATAAAAAGGAGATCATTCTTACGGCTTTAAACCAATTGGATTCTTCCAGCATCACAAAATCAGCCAAAGTAAAAACGGTGCTCGACCAGGTATTACCTACTATTAAAGGCACGCAGGACTTTGTAGATTTAGTAGGACGGTATAAAATAAAAAGTCAGAATGAAAATTTATTGCAACTGGCGTTGGCTCAGCCTGATAGCAGCATCGGTGCGCAGGCCGCTACTTTATTATTAAAATCGGGTGGTGCTCTTTTGCTAAAGAACGCCATCAATGATAAGAATCCCGCTACGGCTTCTGCGGCTTTAAAGGTATTAGGGAGGGCCGGTACGCAGGAATCTATGGCTATGATGCGGGATGTAATTCGCAATGGCCATATTGAATTTGCCGTACGCAAAAATGCCGTAACGATGATGGGTTCCGGCTGGAACGAATCAGAGCAATTATTGCAAATGGTAAAAGAAGGCAAGCTGCCTAAAGATTTAGAGCCAACCGCTTCCGTAGCATTGGCTAACTCTGTACGTAAAGATGTGAGAAGGGAATCGCTGAAGTATATTAGTAATACCAATGGCAACGGCGGAAAACCGCTGCCGCCTATCAGCCAACTGGCAAAAATGAGTGGCGATATTAATACAGGTAAACAGGTATTTTCCAGAACCTGCGTTACCTGCCACCGCATAGGAAATGAAGGCGCCAACTTTGGGCCAGCCTTGTCGCAAATTGGTGGTAAGCTACCTAAAGAAGCTTTGTATACGGCCATTCTTCATCCGGATGCCGGTATTAGTTTTGGTTATGAAGGTTATGTATTTAAGATGAAAGATGGCAGCCAGGTAGCCGGTATTATTTCCAGCGAAACAGCCAGCAATATTGAAATTACTATACCCGGCGGTATCAAAAAGCAGTATAGCAAATCGGATATTGTATCGCGTAAAGAAATGGAAAACTCCATGATGCCTACCGGCCTGCAGCAAACAATGTCGCAGCAGGAACTGGTAAGCCTCGTAGAATACCTGTATGCACAAAAAGGAACGGCAAAACCAATCGCCAGCCGATAATCAACCACTATTTATTCACAACCATATTAAATGTATCAAAATGCCAGATCAATTTTCCCGACGCAATGCGTTAAAAAACCTCGCTGCCGGTGCTGCTTTCCTATCTGCTGATATGCTGGTGCCCCGCCGGGTGCAAGCCGCCGCAACGGAGCATTTCAAAGAAGATTTTAAGCGGCTGAAACTTAAAGGAAACGTGAACCACTCGGTATGCAAATGGTGTTATCCCAATATTCCGTTAGAAGATTTATGTAAAGCCGCTAAAAGTATTGGCTTGTCTTCTATTGAACTGCAGGGGCCGGAAGAATGGCCCACCATACTTAAATACGGGCTTACCTGTGCCATGCCTTGGGGTGCGGGCAAAGGCATTCCGGATGGATGGAACGACCCGAAATTGCATGATGAATTACTGGCATCTTTTGAAGATGTGATCCCCAAAGCAGCCAATGCCGGTCTGGATAAAATTATAACGTTCTCGGGTAACCGAAGAGGTCTTAGCGACGAGCAGGGTTTGGAAAATTGTGCGATGGGCTTAAAGCGGTTGATGAAGACGGCAGAAAAATATAAGGTTACCGTATCAATGGAGTTGTTGAATAGTAAAGTAAACCATAAAGATTATCAATGCGATCATACCAAATGGGGGGTGGAACTGGTGAAGATGGTGGGCTCCGACCGCTTTAAATTATTGTATGATATCTATCATATGCAAATAATGGAAGGCGATGTAATTGCTACCATCAAGGAATATCACCCTTACATTTCACACTATCATACCGGTGGCGTTCCGGGCCGCAATGAAATTGACGATACGCAGGAGTTGTATTACCCGGCTATTATGAAAGCCATACTGGATACGGGATATAAAGGTTTTGTAGCGCAGGAATTTATTCCAAAACAACCTGATGCTTTGGCGTCGTTAAAGAAGAGCATCATCATATGCGATGTATAGTGTGCTCACTAGTTTCTTTAATCTTTTCCTTTACCTAAATAAAATTGAATGACATCTCGAAGAAAATTTCTGCAAAATTCTGCCGTCGTTGGTGGTGGCGGTTTGTTAGTATCAGCTTTAAACAATAAAGCCTTCGCTATATTAAAAAATCGCATAGCGCCCAGCGATCAACTCAACATTGGCGCTATTGGCATCAACGGAATGGGTTGGGCCGATGTAACAGCTGCATTAAAAGTGCCTGGCGTTAACCTGGTGGCTTTATGTGATATTGACAAAAATGTGCTGAATAAGCGATTGGCCGATTTAAGTAAGATGAATGTGGATGCCTCAAAAATAAAAACATATGGCGATTATCGGCAACTGCTGGACAGGAAAGATATTGATGCGGTAATTATTGGCACTCCCGACCACTGGCATGCGCTAATAATGATGCATGCCTGCGAAGCCGGGAAGGACGTATATGTAGAAAAGCCGGTAGGTAATTCTATTGACGAATGCCGTGCAATGGTAGCGGCGCAGCAACGCTATAATAAAGTAGTGCAGGCAGGGCAGTGGCAACGCAGCCAGCAGCACTTTAAAGACGCAGTAGATTTTGTGCAGAGTGGCCAGTTGGGTAATATCCGCACGGTAAAGGTTTGGTGCTACCAGGGATGGATGAAACCCGGGCCGGTAGTGCCCGATACAGCGCCGCCTGCAGGCGTAGACTATGCCATGTGGTTAGGGCCAGCTCAAAAGCGGCCATTCAATTCCAGCCGGTTCCATTTCAATTTTCGCTGGTTTTGGGACTATGCCGGTGGCTTAATGACCGACTGGGGCGTGCATCTTTTAGACTATGGTTTGCTGGGAATGAAATCACCCATACCCAAATCAGTATCGGCTTTAGGCGGCCGTTTTGCTTATCCTGATTTATATGAAGAAACACCCGATACACTGACAACGCTTTACGAGTTTGACGGGTTTAATATGGTGTGGGATTCAGCTATGGGTATTGATAATGGTTCGTATAACCGCGATCATGGCATAGCATATATTGGCAATAACGGAACGCTTATTTTAAATCGCGGCGGATGGGAGGTGATCGAAGAAAAGCAAAGCAAAAGCAAGGTGAGCAAACCTTTTGTAGCCTCGTCCGATAATGGATTGGATAAGCACTGGGAAAATTTTGTAAGCGTGGTGAAGTCGCGTAAAATGGAAGATCTGCATTGCCCGATACAGGCCGGCGCTCATGTAGCCACGGTAGCACAGATGGGCAATATTGCTTTTCGCAGTGGCAAAAAATTGGAGTGGAATGAAGCGAATCATGCATTTACCGATAAGGATATCAACAAGGCATATATGATGAAGGAATATCACAACGGGTACAAATTACCGAAGGTGTAAGTACTAAAAATGATTAGAGAAACGCATCATTTTAAAACTTTAAATTTTTATGAATAGAAAAAGATGGATGATCGGAGTCATATTATCAGCAATGGTAATTACAGCTACTGCACAGGAAAAAGCAAAGCCGGAAGATACGGAGTACTGGACGCCGGTGCCGAAGGTAGTAACTCCTGGTAAAGTGTTAGGAGATGCCCCTTCGGATGCTATTATTTTGTTTGACGGCAAAAACCTGGATCAGTGGGTAGCTACTAAAGATTCCGCATCAAATGCTAAATGGAAAGTAGCCGATAAGGCGATGACGGTAGAAAAAAGCGTCGGTGATATTCAAACTAAAAGATCGTTTACTGATTACCAATTGCATATTGAGTATCGTATTCCTGCAAATATTACCGGCACCAGCCAGGCACGTGGCAATAGCGGTATTTTTTTAGCTGCTTTTCCATGGGGCGCCGGCGGATATGAACTGCAGGTACTGGATAATTATAACAATCCTACCTATGTAAATGGACAGGCGGGCAGTATTTACAAACAATCGCCACCGTTAGTAAATGCCTGCCGCAAGCCGGGCGAATGGCAGTCGTATGATGTGGTATGGACAGCGCCCCGCTTTAACGAAGATGGTTCTTTAAAATCACCAGCCCGGGTAACGGTTTTGCAAAATGGCGTATTGGTTCAAAACAATTTTGAATTGAAAGGAGATACACCATACATTGGTCAGCCTTCGTACAAAAAGCATGGCGCTGCGCCTATTAAATTACAGGCACATGGCGATAAAAGCGAACCGATCAGCTACCGGAATATCTGGTTGAGAGAGTTGTAGTATTTCTGTAAATAGATTTTGATGCAATAGCAGATATGATATTATATTAACGGGTTTTCTAAGTATGTAAATAAAATAGCAGCCACAACATGGCTGCTGTTTTTATAATATTATTAAACGGGAAAAAGCGGTGTGTAGTTTTAGTTCTGCATAGAAACCACCAGCCGTTTTGACTTTCTTTTTTGCATGTATATATTCAATCCAATGAATGCTACAATCAGCAGAACCGGTATCAATAACGTAGCATTTAAAACTTCGGGTCCTGCTTTTGTACGGGCATCCACATAGGCATTTGCCATTTCGGTGCCTGCCGGAGCCGAACGATATGCATCCAAAGTGCTACCCTGAGGCAGTTTTCCTAATATCAGCCGGTCATAAAATCCACCCATAAAAAACATATATACGGAAACGGCAAACATACCGGCACCCCCCATTAAGTTTAAACCCACCGCGCCGGTTTTAGGCATCGTTTCGGAAACAAAACCCAGCATGCAGGGCCAGAAGAATGCTACACCCAGACCAAAAATAATGGCGCCTGCAAATACACCGGCACCATGTAAATGAATGAGTAAATAAATACCTAAAGCTGATAATATAGCCGATGCTAGCAGTACGCCCTGCGTAGATAAGCGATGCACAATAGGCCCGGCAAAAGCCCTGCCCAGCATTTGCACTCCAGCTACAAAAGTTAATATCAATAAGGCATTATTGGTAACGGTTTTAAACAATACGTCGGTCCACTGGTTGGTAAATAATTCGGTGATGGCAGTACCAAACATACAGATGATCATAAAAATAAAAAGCGGGTTCAGCATAGATCGGTACATCTCCGAAGTAGAAACTCCCGAAGCTACTCTTTCTGTAACCGGCAAATCCAGTTTGTAAAATAAATAGCCATATATAAAAGTAGGAATGAGCATAATACCCACTTCTACCTGCCACATATTAATAGTTCCCGATAAATTTATTTTATCCAGTATAAACACAATCAGCGTTCCTATTACAATACCACCCGGAAACCACAAATGAAAGTGATTAAGCTTGGTCGTTTTATTATCGGGATACAAAGAAGTAACCAGCGGATTACAGGCTGCTTCCACCGATCCGTTAGCCAAACCAATAAATAAGGTAGAGAGGAATAAAGTCCAATAGCCCGTTGCAAAAATGGTAAGCACGATCCCTAATAAGTGAAGGAAAAAAGCAAAGGTCAAAAAGCGCTTCATACCAATAACATCTACTAACACCCCGCCGATAACAATAGCAAGCGGAAACCCCCAGAAAGCAGTACCGGCTATGGTAGCAAGCTCTGAAGTATTTAGATGAAACTGTACGCCAAGGCGGTCTAATATACCGGCCCTGATGCCGAAAGAAAGAGAGGTAACCAAAAGAGCAAGGCAACTTGCTACAAACAGTTGGTCGCGTTTGATAGATTTCATATACAAGCAATTGATTTAAATGCAGAAAATTAGCTATAATTTTTTGCTTAAAGAAATTATAGCACCAACAAATATGCTGACGAAAATTAATTGAAACCTGATAGCTGCTTATAGAGAGAAAAGTATACCTGAGTAAGTACCTTTGGTGCGCAATAGTAAAGACGATCACAAACTATTCCTGAAATTTTGTTCTGAAAGTTCTGCCATAATATGACAAACGCTCCTAAGAAAAAAGTATTGGCAATTTCTGGTAGTACCAGGGTGCAGTCTTCCAATCTGCATCTGATACATGCTATTGCTGATTTAGCTAAGGAAGAGCTGGACATAGAAGTATATAGCGAGCTTGATGCGTTGCCCCACTTCAACCCTGATATTGATACGGAAAATGTGCCGCCGCCGGTAGAAAGAATGCGGGCTAAAATAACAGGTGCGGATGGTGTGTTGATCTGTACGCCTGAGTATGTTTTCAGCCTTCCGGGAAGTTTAAAAAACTTAATTGAATGGACGGTGTCCACTACAGTATTGTTAGATAAGCCGGTAGCTTTAATTACCGCATCAGGACTGGGAGAAAAAGCGCATGAATCGCTACAGTTGATTATGCAAACGGTAGGAGCCAGGTGGGACAAAGGATCGCAAATACTCATTCAGGGATCCAGGAGTAAGGTAAACCGCGAAAGCGTAATTACCGATGAGCTAACACTTGAAATAGTGAAAGAGTTGATTGCCTGTTTTATATAGGATTTAAGAAGGTAATTCATTCCACTAATAAATAGTAAGACGTACTATTGCTATTCTATATCCGGTTTATAAATTTTGCTTTCGAAGCCGTATAGCAGCGCTGCTGTTTTCAGTACTGGCCAGCAAAGCTTCGTAACGCTTATCACCCACCAATGCTACCATATAGGAGGTGTTAGGCGGAATAGCGCCCAGGTTTTCTGCCACCATTGTTAGTACGCTGGTATCTTTTAACTCTTTTACAGGCAACTTTATCGTATATGCTTTTTCTGTTAAGCGGATGTGTTCAAATATTAATTTATCATTTAAAAACAGGGAAATAGAATCGCCGTCTACTTCCGCATTATCATAAAAACGCAGCTCAATAGAATCGCCGGTGAGAGGTATATCAGTGGTAAAAACTTTTTTGCGGCTGGTGTATTTTTCTTCAATAGTCATGGGCCGTGCGGGTATAGCTGGGGCCGCTATTGGAGGTGGGGGCGGAGTCATCACTATGGCTGGTTCGGCTGCCGTTTCTTTTTTAGGAGGCATTGGCGGTGGTACTGCTTTTGGAGCAGTGGCTATAAGGGCTACGCTGTCAATAATATCCGGGTCGTTTGTGCCGTAAATATAATTGTCAATTACATAGTTCCATTCATCCGGAAAAGCGGTGATACCTGTTTTAGTAAGATTCACAGGGCCTTTTGCTACTTGTGGATTTTCTTTACCGCCGGCCATACCATGCAGGTACATTTTTCCCGCACCGGGACAATTAAAATCAGCTTCGGATAACAGGGGCGCCGCACTAGAAGTAAATAATCGTTTACCTTCTTTATCTTCCAGCAATTGGTCATCCCACCAAACCACGCTATTGTCCTGCGCATCAAAATATCCTTTAATGCTGTAGCGCTTGTACGCATTTGCCGATTGGTAGTAATACGAAGTGCCTGTTAAGCTATCCCCTTTTTGAATAATTTTTATTTCTGCATTTCTGCCATCAATACTACCTTTCCATACACCCGTAACCTGTTGGCTGTACGTAGTAAAAAAGCAGGCGACGGCAAGAAAAACGCCTGCCATACGGATCATAAAACGGTTTTTTAGCGTGAAGGGTAAAGACAGCATCTGTATAAAACGACGGGATGCCTGAAATATTTTACAACGGGTGTAGATAAGGGACAAGAACGTTCTGACAAGTTCTGAATACTTTAATTAAGCTGGTATGGAGTAAAAAAAACAAAATTTTAATTGTATCATATTAAAAACAAAACCGCAGCTATATAAACTATATGGTTCTATCATTAGCAATCACAAATATCTTTGTACTACCGCCGCTATTATAAATGCATGCCAAAACACACAACAAATCCAGCTAAGCCAAGTAGTATTTTCAGCATATTAAAACCTTACAAAGGGTTGGTATCGCTTTTAATATTATTTGCATTATTAGGTAATGGCCTTAACCTGTTATTGCCAAAAATAATTGCTAACGGCATTGACAGCTATACGCACGGCCATTTTAATTTTAAAACCATTATTACGCAGTTTGCTGGGGCAACCTTATTGGTTTTTATTTTCACGTATCTGCAAACCATTATACAAACGTATACTTCCGAAAGGGTAGCCCGCGATTTAAGAACCCGGTTAGCCGATAAAATTTCTCTTCACAGCTATGCCGATATTGAAAAGGCAAACCCGGCCAAACTATTAACCAATCTTACGGCTGATGTAGATTCTATTAAGATGTTTGTTTCGCAGGCCGTTGTGTCTATCGCTTCCTCCCTGTTTATTATTATTGGCGCCAGCATATTACTGCTTAGTATCAACTGGAAACTTGCACTTTGTGTAATGGCTATCATTCCTGTTATTGGTATTACCTTTTTTGTAGTGTTGAAAAAAGTAAGAGCCTTATTTAAAAAAAGCCGTGAAATTATAGACTGGCTCAATAAAGTAATTAGTGAAAGCATATTAGGGTCAGCGCTCATCCGCGTAGTGAACTCGCAGCAACTGGAATATGAAAAATTTTTACAGGCCAATGTACAGGCAAAAACATTGGGTCTTTCTATATTAAAACTTTTTGCCGGCTTGATTCCGGTAATTGTGTTTACGGCTAATATGGCGGGATTAACTATATTGGCCCTGGGCGGACATTTTGTAATAACAGGCCGAATGTCGCTGGGCGATTTTGCAGCTTTTAACAGCTACCTGGCCATGCTCATTTTCCCTATCCTGGTAATTGGGTTTATGAGCAATGTTATTGCGCAGGCTTCAGCTTCGTACCAGCGTATTGGTATGGTGCTGGATGCACCCGCCGCCATCAATGCCGGTAATATTAAAGCGGTGCTTACCGGCCATATTCAACTATCAGGCGTTACGCTGTTATATGGACAAAAACCCGTATTAAAAGATATTTACCTGCATATAAATGCAGGTTCGCGTATGGCTGTAATAGGACCAACGGCGGCAGGCAAAACCCAGTTGTTGTATTTACTGACAGGCCTGATAAAACCCACCGAAGGCAGCATTGAATTTGACGGGCACCGCATTGATGAATATGAGCAGGAAAATTTTTATAAACAGGTGGGCTTCGTTTTTCAGGACAGTATCATATTTAATATGAGCATCCGGGAGAATATTGCTTTCAGCAATACCGTAACCGATGCATCGTTGGAGAAAGCAATTGCAACCGCCGAACTACGCGATTTTATAAACAATCTTCCGGAAGGCTTAAACACGGTTGTGTCTGAGCGGGGCTCCAGTTTATCGGGTGGACAAAAGCAGCGCATTATGCTGGCAAGGGCACTGGCTGTAGAACCTAAAGTGCTATTGCTGGATGATTTTACGGCAAGAGTAGATCAGCAGACTGAGAAAAAGATCCTGTTCAATATTCAACAAAATTATCCTGACCTTACTTTAATTTCCGTTACACAAAAGATTGCAGCCGTGGAGCAATACGATCAAATTGTATTATTGACCCAAGGCGAAATAGTGGCATCGGGCAAGCACGCAGACCTGATGAAAACCAGCGCGGATTATGTGCAAATTTTTAATTCGCAGCAAACAACCGGTAATTATGAATTACAATCTTAACCAGCTTTCTGCGCAGCAGCAAAAGTCATCGGCTTACAAAGCAGTAAAGAAATTATTGCAGCTGATTGCCCATGAAAAACGCAACCTTTTACTGGCATTTATAGCCATCATTACCAATTCGTTGCTGCAGTTGCTGGGGCCTTTACTAATAGGGCACGCTATAGATGCTTATATTACTACAAAGCAATACAGGGGCGTATTAATTACATCAGGCATTTTACTGGGTATGTATTTGCTTGCGTTAGTGACCAGTTATCTGCAAACCAAACTTATGGGCAGCGTAGGACAGCGTACTTTATTTACACTGCGGAATACGTTATTTAATAAACTTCAGGAGTTGCCTGTAGCTTTTTTTAATCAGAACAAGGCAGGTGATTTGATATCGAGGTTAAACAATGATACGGATAAGATCAACCAGTTTTTTTCGCAGTCGCTTATGCAGTTTATCGGCAGTATTGTTACTATGCTGGGTGCGGGTATTTTTTTGCTTATCATTAATGTTAAACTGGGTGCTGCCACGCTGATACCGGCCCTGTTAATTTTATTTTTTACGATGATAGTATCGCCCTGGGTAAAACGGAAAAATGCGGTCAACTTAAAAAGTATAGGAGGCCTGAGTGCCGAAATACAGGAAAGCCTCAACAACTTCAGGGTGATTATTGCTTTTAACCGCCGCGATTATTTCCGTAAGCGTTTTCACGAAGCCAACCAGCATAATTATACTACGGCAATAGGCGCGGGTATGGCCAACAATATTTTTTTGCCGGTATATGGCCTGTTTTCCAGTATGGCGCAGTTGGTAATACTTACGTTGGGTATTTATTTAATTGCCAGCCATCAGTTTACTATTGGCTTACTGGTAAGTTACCTGGCATATGCTACCAACTTTTATAATCCGTTGAGGCAATTGGCTTCTTTATGGACAAGTTTTCAGGTAGCTATGGCAGGGTGGGACAGGATTTCGCAAATTTTATCGCTGGAATCTAATTTAAACCCCGTGCCGGAGCAGAAAAAGATGGCAGCGACCTCAGCGCTTTTATCTTTTCGTGATGTCTCTTTTGCCTACCCCGACGGAAAGGAAATTTTGCATCATATAAACCTGAACCTGGAAGCTGGTAAAACTTACGCCCTCGTAGGGCCTACCGGTGGCGGTAAAACCACTACTGCTTCTCTTATTGCACGCCTGTACGATCCTACAATGGGTACAGTATTGCTGAAGGGACATGATATCCGCTCGTACACTGCTACAGAGCGAACCCGGAAAATAGGATTTATTATGCAGGAGCCTTTTTTATTTACCGGAACGGTAAAGGACAATCTGCTTTATGGCAACGAGGAGTATTCCGGTACTGACAAAGTGCACCTGGAGCAGGCCATACAGGAAACGCATTTGCAAAAGCTGCTGGCTTTGTTTGAACACGGGTTGGATACACCTGTTACATCTGGTGAGAGTATTAGCCTTGGCCAAAAGCAACTGATTGCTTTTATGCGTGCCGTGTTAAGAAAACCGGATATATTGATACTGGATGAGGCCACTGCTAATATTGATACGGTTACCGAACAATTGTTAAGTGAAATCTTGAATCAGTTGCCTGCCACCACTACCCGTGTTATTATTGCCCACCGGCTCAATACGATTGAAAATGCCGATGAAATATATTTTGTAAACTCCGGTAACGTCATCAGGGCTGGCTCGCTCGACCATGCCGTAAGTATGTTGTTGCAGGACAACCGTACCAGTTAAGAGCAGCTTTACCTATTGTTGTGCTGGATAAATCATCCTTGCAGAAATGGGAACATAACAAAAATTTTATCGGTTAATAGCAGGTATTGCTTTTATTTTACATTCTTAATTTCAGGATCGGTTTTTTAAAGAAATAAATTAATTAGGCATCTATAATTTTTTACGTTGGAAGTCTTAACACAAAAGAGCAGTTACCCTTTTTTAAAAGGCGGCGGAGAGATGGGCGAACTTACCCGTAACTATGATTGGTCTAAAAATGAACTTGGAGATCCGGGGCAATGGCCGCAAAGCCTTCGTACGGCATTGAGTATTGTACTTAATTCTAAATTTCCGATGTTGCTTTGGTGGGGTAGCAACCTGATACAATTTTATAATGATGCATACCGCCCCAGCCTTGGTAATAATGGTAAACATCCCACCGCCCTTGGGCAAAAAGGCGAAGAATGCTGGCCTGAAACCTGGCCTATTATCAAACCTTTAATAGACCAGGTGCATGCCGGCGATGATGCCACCTGGAGCGAGGACCAATTAATACCCATATACCGAAACGGCAAGTTAGAAGACGTTTACTGGACGTTTAGCTATAGTGCGGTAAAGGGCGAAGGTGGAAATGTAGAGGGCGTTTTAGTGGTTTGCAATGAAACAACCAACAAAGTACTATCGCAAAGAAAGGCAATTGAAAAAGAGTATAATTTAAGAAATACGATATTGCAGGCGCCGGTAGCCATTTGTATATTTAAAGGCGAACGCCATGTGCTGGAAATAGCCAATGACCGCATGTATGAACTTTGGGGTAAAAAGGAAGCGGACTTGCTGGGCAGGCCCATATTTGAAGGTCTTCCGGAAGCCAGCGGGCAGGGATTTGAAGAATTATTAAACGGCGTATATACTACCGGGCAAACGTACAAAGCTTATGCGCTGCCTATTACCTTGCCCAGAAAAGGAGGCGTAGAAACTGTTTATGTAGATTTTGTATACCAGGCATTTAAAGAAGCTGACGGAAATATCTCCGGTGTGATGGCGCTGGCTATAGAAGTAACAGAAAAGGTAAAGGCCGAAAAAAGATTAGAAGAAAGCGAAGCCCAATTACAACTTCGGGTAAAGGAAAGAACGGCCGAGTTGGAAAGCATGAATAAGGAACTCCAGCGATCCAATAGTAATCTGGAAGAATTTGCCCACGCTGCGTCCCACGATTTAAAAGAACCCATTCGTAAAATTCATTTCTTTACCGAGCGATTAAAAAACCAGATACGGGACCGGTTAACGCAGGACGATATAAACATTTTAAACCGGATAGAAAATGCAAGCCATCGCATGGGCATTTTAGTGGATGACCTATTGGTTTATTCGCATGTAAGCCTGCAGCCACATGAAATGGAAGAGATAGATCTGAATGATAAATTAAGAAAAGTGCTGGACGATTTGGAACTGGATGTGGCAGAAAAACAGGCGGTTATTACCATAGCCAATTTACCGGTGGTAAAAGGATACCGTAGGCAGTTGCAGCAACTGTTTCAAAACCTTATCAGTAATGCATTAAAGTATAGCAAGCCTGATACAAAACCTGCTATAGTTATTACATCAACCAT
>JAICHT010000018.1 GCA_025924755.1 Chitinophagaceae bacterium
CCCAGTTTATGATATTAGCTCTTTTAGATATTACATCTGCCAGCAGTATTAAAATGACTAATACCAGGGCCAGCCAAAGCCATAAAGATTGCTGTACAAAAGTTGTATTTGCAAAATAAAGCATCACCAGCCAACCGGCCAGCATCACCCCATATTTATGTATTGGCAATATGGTGCCATATGCTTTATGAAACGCCTGTACCAAACGCTGATATTCGATCCAGCATCCAAAATGCACCACAGAAAAAAGTAAAAAAAATGACCACCGGTTCCATAGCAATCCTCCCATCATTACCACTACAAAAACAATGGCAGTGAGTGCACGGGTTCTGAAGGTTTGCCAGTTAAAAGCCATGGTATATCAAAAAGTAAAATCCTGATTGGAAGGTTGAAAATCGTCTTTGTAGGTTTGGTCGTAATCAGCCGTGGAGTTCTTTCGCATCAGCCATACCAGCCCTATTACCAGCACCGCACTTACCAACGCCATCAGCGCTATACCAGATCCTTCAAACATGGATGCACTAGTATCGTCCAGCATTTTTGGTTTAAAATACGCCAGCACAATAAAAAACCCATCGTATACAAAATGCGCCAGCATAGCAGCCCACAGGCTACCGCTATACCAGTAAATAGCGCCCAGTATAATACCCAGTAAAAACCGGGGTACAAAACCAAAGAACTGTAAATGAAAAAAAGAAAACACAAAAGCCGCAATGATAATTCCCACCCATGCATTTTTGGTAGCACGTATCAACAAGCGCTGCAAAATGCCCCTGAAAAAAAGCTCTTCGCCAATGGCCGCAAACAGCGGTATAAAAATGAGGTTCAATATTAAATCGGCAATATGGTTGCCACTCAGCATAAACTTTATCTGCTTGGCCGCTTCATCTTCCATGCCTTGTATCCACTGCTGCATGCCTGCACCAAAGTGTACCTGCCGGTTTAAGGCGCCGGTATAATCTACCAACGGAATAGCCAATAACATGACCACTATCGCAATGCCCCAGTATAATGGCTTTGAAGGCTGCCGCAAGCCCAGGTATTCTAAAGGTTGTGGATCGGAAAAGTAAGCAAACAGTAAAGAAGGAATGACAAACAATCCTAAAAACTGCACCACCAGCATACCGCGTACAAACACTAATATGCCGGGATTGTTGTTCCAGTTATCCGTATTGCTGAACGTAAGCATGCTTACGCCGGTTACTTTAGAAAGTATGGCAGCGCCAATGAGACCAATTACTAAAAAAATTCCAAAAGCCATTCCTATAAACAGTAGCAACTGTACAATAACCGGCTTCGTTTTAAGATACGTTTGCATGTTTCCTTTCTTTGTATACTATAAATTTGCAATTGGCTGCAATATAACAGACATTCAGCAACAAAGTATATAATGGTAACTATCGGCAACGTACACCTTCCTTCTTTTCCTTTACTGCTGGCGCCTATGGAAGACGTGAGCGACCCGCCTTTTCGTGCCGTATGCAAAGCCAATGGTGCTGATATGATGTATACCGAATTCATCAGTAGCGAAGGGTTGATACGTGATGCCATACGAAGCAAGCACAAACTGGATATTTTTGATAGTGAACGGCCGGTGGGTATCCAGATATTTGGCGGTGATGAAGAAGCTATGGCCCTGGCTGCCAAGATTGTAGATGCTACGCAACCTGATATTGTGGATATTAACTTTGGATGCCCGGTAAAGAAAGTAGTAAGTAAAGGCGCAGGCGCCGGTGTATTAAAGAATATAGACCTGATGGTGCGGCTCACAAAAGCAGTAGTGAACGCCACCAATTTACCGGTAACGGTAAAAACGCGGCTGGGTTGGGATGACAGTATGATTAATATTGAAGAAGTGGCCGAACGCCTGCAGGACGCCGGCATACAGGCGCTGGCTATTCATGGCCGTACCCGCTGCCAGCTGTATAAAGGCGTAGCCGACTGGAGCCATATAGCCAAAGTAAAAGAAAATCAGCGTATCCATATTCCCATCTTCGGTAATGGTGATATTGACTCGCCTGAAAAAGCAGTGGAATATAAAAATAGGTATGGTGTAGATGGCATTATGATAGGCCGTGCGGCTATTGGTTACCCGTGGATTTTTAACGAGATAAAGCATTATATAAAA
Source organism: Chitinophagaceae bacterium (assembly GCA_025924755.1). Classification (GTDB taxonomy): domain Bacteria; phylum Bacteroidota; class Bacteroidia; order Chitinophagales; family Chitinophagaceae; genus Flavisolibacter. The sequence goes on from JAICHT010000018.1 coordinate 2,129, forward strand.
ACAAGCGAACATTTAGCGCCGCCCACTATTCAACAACGGGTAGAAGTGATTCGCCAGCACCTGCACCGCTCCGTGGAATGGAAAGGGTTGAAAGCCGGTGTAAATGAAATGCGACGCCATTATACCAATTATTTAAAAGGCCTGCCCAATATCAAAGAGCACCGTTTAAAGCTGGTTACTATTACTGAAGTAGCGCAGATTGATGACGTGCTGGCCGAAATAGTAAAGCAGTATGACGGATACAACTTTACACCGCGGAATATTGATATGAATGCCATGGCATATAGCTGCGAATAAGCTTCTATTTTCAGGGGAAGTATTCAGATTTGTTATAGTACTCATATATTATTCTTCCAGCGCCTTGGTTAATATACTAGACAGCTCCGCGGCCCGGATATAGACCATTAAATGGCCGCCCTTTTTCACTACAATCGTAGGCTTTACAAATTGTATCGGCAGCGCATAATCGGCAGTGCCATGAATATGCATAAGATTAAGTGGTATCGTTTTTTTCTTCCAGTTCACAATCGCATTCACCGACCATTTTACTATTTTACTATCCGTATCTTTCAAGAGATCTCTAAAAAAAATTTTCTCTTCTTTGGTTCTTATGCCAAATATCCAATAAAATAAAGGGTTAGGTTTTTTCAACAAACCCGCAGGTACCAGCTTATGAATTTTTGAAAAGCCGATCCATTTAAAATAGGGCGGCAGTTCGTTGCTACTGGCAGCACTGGATATTAATATGGTTTTAACCGGCTTTAAAAACGTATTCATCTCCGATGCAATCATTCCACCAAAAGAAAGACCAATCAAAATAAAAGGTTTTGATTGATCAATAGATACAGCCAATCGTTTGGCATAATGCGTAATATTTTCTTTAGGCAATGGCTGTATCCATTCCAGGTAATGTATATTATAGTCCGCAGGTAATTGTAGTTTTTTAAATACCCGGCTGTCTATTCCCAACCCACTGATAAAATAGATATTCACGATGGTTTAAAGTTTTGCTTTTAAGAGCCCGACTATTGACACTATTGTCCATACACCTTCTAAAATTACAAACGGCCAGTAAGCTATCAAATACGATGCATAGCAGGAAAGCCCCGCCCCTGCTATATTTAGCAGGTAAAATAATTTGCTGTGGCTGTCTATAAACCGAAAGGTACTGCAGAAGTACGCCAGCAAAATAAGTCCTACGCCGATGGTTCCAATCCAATCTCTGTATATCATAATAGTACATTAACCCTTTATAAAATAGCCTGCTGCAAGCGGTCATCCAGCGGCGATACCGAAGGCGCAAAATAATAAGCCAATATACCCTGTTCGTTTACCAAATATTTAGAAAAGTTCCATTCGGGCGGCTGGTTATTCCAGCCATTGGCTTTTTCATCCGTCAACCATTGATATACTTTGTTTTGCTGAGGACTTTTTACTACGCTGCTTTTTTTAGCCAATGGAAAGGTAATACCATAGTTTACCTCGCAAAAACCGGCAATGCTGCTGTCGGTCCCTTTTTCCTGGTCTTTAAAATCATTTGATGGAAAAGCAATAACCACCAGTTTATCTTTATATTGATCCTGCAATTGCTGCAACTCTTTATACTGCGGTGTATATCCGCAATCGGAAGCCGTATTGACCAATAAAACCTTTTTGCCCTGCAACGTATCAAAGTCTAATGTTTCACCATTATTCAATAATATGTTCAACTGGTAGAATGATTGCAGCGGCGTCACATTTTTTTCGTTTTGCAACACCCGTGCCTTTTTTCCGGCCAGTTTCATCAGTATGGGATAGAACCATTTTAATATACGCTGCTTCATTGTCATAAAGTGAAATTACACGGAATATGATAACCATTATTAAATAGTAATGGATTATAAGTAGTGATAACGGCGCACGTACTATTACGGTTGCATGCTGCACGAAAGCTTTTTATTTTGCAGTAGCTATATGCCTATTTTTAATGTCATTGGCCAACCTAAAATCCGTAAATATGAAAACAGCAACCCCTTCTTCAAAAAACGTAGTGCGTTATAACTTATAAAGTGCCGGAATATATCGGCAACGGCTACCGGCAATAAATCCAAACCAACACTAATCAACTGGCTGTCTCAAATGATACCTATGAAAAACTACATTACCCTGATTGCTTATAGTATATTTTTTTCGCTAAGCTTTTTTGCTGCCATATCCGTTCATGCACAGAGTTGCAACCTGCAATTTACATACACCACTTCCGAATCGAGGTGCATGGCTACCGGCTCTATAACGGTTACGGCCACTGGCGGTTCGGGCAATTATAATTACAAAGTAACAGGCCCGGTATCTACACCATTTACTTCATCCAATGTTATTACCGGTTTAATGGCCGGCACTTATACCATTGTAGTAACCGATGTAAATACGGCTTGCCAAACGCAGCAGAGTGGCGCAGTAGTAGGCGGATCTTATAGCGATCCGCGTTTTCAATTAGCAAAAACCGATATTACCTGTGCCGGTAATGATGGCACTATCAGCACCAATAGTTTGCAATATGGCTTATCGCCTTTTACCTACACCATCATATCGCCATCTGTAGCATCTATAGGCACTACCAATACTACTGGAAACTTTACCAACCTGGCTGCCGGCGCTTATTATGTTCAGTTAAAAGATTCGTGCGGCGGCATACAGGTACGCAGCATTACTATCAACAATTATAGTTGGTGGATCAATTCGGTAACAGCATCTAAAACGGATTGTAATACGCTGGATGCCACTGTGAACGTAACTGATAGTAAAGGAAACACCAATGCAACCGGAACCAGCTTTGCAGGCTTTATGTATGGCGTGATGGTTAATGCAGGCGATACTACATGGTCGGCCAGTAATCATATGCAAATGACTATAGGCACTAAACGTTCGGTTACGTTTTTTGTAAAAGACAATTGTGGAAAACGGCAGCAATATATATGGAGCGTACCGGAGGGCAGCAAGCCATCGGTAAGCGCAGCGGTTACTATCAGCAACAAAGTCTGTGCAAGCTTTTCGGCCACCATCAGCGGCCAGCAAAATCTTACGGCTCCACAATATTCGTTATACAACAGCGCCAATGTTGTCGTTGCTACCAATACTACCGGCATTTTCAATACACTGGCCTATGGCTCTTATTGCATTAAAATAAAAGACGCCTGTTACGATACTACTATCAGCCGTTGCTTTAGCGCCACACATTCTGTATCATCGGTAAATGCAGCGGTGGGTATCAGCAATAGAACCTGTACTGCTTTTACCGCAACTATTTCAGGGCAAACCAATCTCACAACTCCGCAATATTGCTTATATACCAATAGTGGCGTTCAAATCAGTTGTAATACCACAGGTATCTTTAACAACGTGGGTTATGGAAGCTATTCCATCAAAATAAAAGACGGATGTACAGATACTACTATTGTCAGAACATTTACGGCTGGCCGGTTAGCGCCAGTATTGAACACACCTAATATCAGTAATAATACCTGCAGTTCCTTTACGGTAAGCACAAACGGCGGCTCTAACCTTAGCACTCCGCACTACTGCTTGTATAATAGCGCCGGCATAGTGGTTACCTGCAATACTACCGGCCAGTTTACAGGTTTAGCTTATGGAAGCTATTGCATAAAGGCCATTACTGATTGTGGTGATACGTCCAATTCCGTTTGCATAAAAACAACCCGGCCCGTTGCATCAGTGTCGTCGGCGGTACAAATTTCCAATACAGCCTGTACCACTTTTTCTGCTGCCATCACGGGGCAAACCAATCTTACCAACCCTCAATATTGTTTGTATAATAGTGCCAATACTTTAGTAACCTGCAATACTACCGGCGTATTTAATTACCTGGCATATGGCTCTTATTGTATTAAAATAAAAGATGGATGTATAGACACTACCATCAGCCGTTGCTTTTCGAAACAGCGGGCAGTACCCAGTATCAATGCAACTATGACGCAATCAAATTTTTCCTGCACAGGTTTTACGGCAACGGTATCGGGCAGCAATCTTACCAGCCCGCAATATTACTTATACGATGCCAATAATAAATTGGTAGCCAACAATACTACCGGCATTTTTACCGGTGTGCCTTATGGAAAATTTTGTGCCACTATCAAAGATGGTTGTGTAGATACCAGTATGAAAATCTGTCAAACATTTACCCTTACCAAAAGCATTACGGTAACAGCAGCTAAAACCTGCAATATTGGCAAAACAGATCTGCAAATAAAATTCGCTTCTCCAAATGGCCCTTATAAATTCAATATTTATGATCCGGCAGATAGTATGGTGTATACCAATACCAGCACGGCTGCTACAGCTACTGCGGCGGGGCTTGCTGCTTTACCTACCGGCCTCAAATACAAAGTAGTGGGTATGGACAACTGCGGCAATAAAGACTCGGTATATGTAGTGCCGGATGCTACACAAATTAATAGGAATGTGGTGGTAACATCCAAGTGTCCAAGTGCTGCCTGGCAAAACGGTTCGGGTGATATGGCTATTACCTGCAGTTCTAATTTATATGCGGTAACGCCAACCCTTATTGCAAAAGATGGCAAAGCTTTCAGCCGGAGTTATTCATCAAGCACCACCGGGTATTTTGCCTATTTTGATCTGGAACCGGCTACCTATATAATTCAGTATGCGCTGCAAAATTGTACCGGGAAAGTATACGATACCGTTACCGTAAAGGCTTACACTTTTCCTAATCAAAGCCAGTCGGCCATATACCAGTGCAATAACAATAGCCTTAGCTTAAGCGCAGCCGTAAATGGCGGCGTAGGGCCTTTTCAATATGAAATTATCGGAAGCCTTCCTGATTCCCCAAGCGCCATCACGCCCCGGCAAAGCAGCCCTATCTTTACTATTGATAACGGTACCATATACACGCTTTTACGATTGCGCAGTATTGATGCCTGCGGCAATGCTACGTTGAGCGATGTAAGTGTATTGCCATTGCAAAATATTGTGGTAAGCGCATCTTCCACCTGCCTGTATAAAAACGTTACCTTATCGGTTGACAGTTTGCCAAACACTACGTACCAATGGTTTAAAAAAAGAACCGAAACCGCTACGGATAGTACGCTTGTGGGCACTTCCAGCCAATATACCATTCCGTTTTTGCAGGAAGAAGGTTTGGGGGTTTATGTATCGAAGGTTTCAGTAAATAACGATTGCCTTACCCGACTGGCATACTATACGCTTACCGGCGATTGCGGCTATACCTATTTACCGGTGGCGCTGCAGCTAAGTGGCGAAGTAGTGGCTGCCGGCAACCAGCTAAAATGGAGTATGGAAAACGAAAAGGATATTGTTGAATATATGGTAGAAAGAAGTTCCGATAATACCAGCTATAAAGCAATCGGGCAGGCGGTGGCGTATCATTCCTCTGCCAGAAATACTTACCTGTTTATGGATAATAGTCCTACGGCTTTCTCTAACAGCTACCGGATTAAAACACTGTACAAAGATGGTAAAATAGCGTACAGCAATACCATCACTTTAAGTAATTCCGGTGCTTCCGTATCCGTATATCCCAACCCGGTAACAGATGCATTGCAGGTAACATTTAAAACCACCGAAAAAGGCAATTACACACTTGACCTTTTTAATACGGCCGGGCAAATTATTTTCAACACTCAACTTCAGAACATCAGCAATACCACGTTTACGTATAGTCGCAATAACAGGGTGCCATCGGGAACGTATTTATTGAAAGTAGTAAATACCACTACTAATGTGGTAAAGACCTATAAAGTGGTGTTCAAGTAATCACACCTCATGGTTATAGTAAATAAGGGCTGCGTTGATGCAGCCTTTATTGTTTGTTACTTATTTGATAGTAACATTCACCATACCCAGCCCGCCCCAGCCAATACTATATAAATGATTGGCCTTTTGCTGGTAAATAGCTTTATAAATTATTTTGTCTTGTACCCGAAGGCTTTTGGCAAAGGCATTCTTAAAAGTGATGGCAAACAGCGTTCTATCTACAGTTGGTGGTAAGTTTTTTTCGAGGCTGCTTAATACCTGCTTTTCATACTGGGCTTTTGCTTCAGCAAAACACCTGACATCCGTAGGTTTGGTAAAGTAAGCCGTTAACAATATCACCATCATGATTATTACAAGTGCTATTGGCCTTTTCATATCTCTATACAATTGTTAAGATTCATTGCTACTATTTTACCCGGCAAAAATAACCAAGGCCGTTAACAACGCAGCGGGTTATTACCAGCAGTGTGTATTGGCAGAATAATTGTACATCAAACCCATATGCATTTTAAAATATCAGCCATGAAAAAGACAGGATTAGCAGCAATAGCATTTGTACTATTAATGGGTTGTGGCGGAGGCGCCAACGACGGTAAGTTGGGCACCGATACCACTACGTTCCCATCGCACGAGGTAAAGTCGGATACGGCTACAAAAGGTTTGGGAGATGTTCCCGATTCAAGCGACCGGATGCCTAATACCATGTTTAAAAATACTTCGCCAACTACACGATCTACCACACCCGGCAACAAAGGGAAAGATAGTACGCAGCACCAATAATATTTTTTATATTAAGCGTCGTATATAAATGTAAAAAGAAAGCCAGCAATGATTATTGCCGGCTTTTCTATTCTTTTACCTGTTGTATTACAACGTAGCCATATCGATTACAAAGCGGTAGCGTACATCACCCTTCAACATTCTTTCGTATGCTTCGTTGATGTAGTCCATTTTAATTACTTCCACATCCGATGTGATGCCATGTTCTGCACAATAGTCCAGCATTTCCTGGGTTTCAGGCAAGCCTCCAATCAATGAACCGCCAATACTTCTCCGGTTGCCTATCAGGTTAAAGGCCGGTATTTGCGCCGGTGCCGGAGGTGCTCCCACGCATATCATTACACCATTGGTCCTCAGCATGTGTAAATACATATTGTAATCGTGCGGAGCAGAAACGGTGTCAATAATAAAGTCAAAATAATTGCTAAGTTTTTTTACCTGTTCCGGATCTTTTGTTAATGCAAAATGATGTGCTCCTAACCTCCTCGCATCTGCCTCTTTTGAAGGAGAGGTGCTCAACATAGTTACCTCGGCGCCAAAGGAAGCGGCAAATTTTACAGCCATATGTCCTAATCCACCCAATCCCAAAACCGCCACTTTATGTCCATTGCCTACCTTCCAGTACCGAAGCGGTGAATAGGTGGTAATGCCGGCGCACAACAGTGGTGCTACGCCTTCCAGCGGCAACCTGTCTGATATATGCAATACAAAACTTTCGTCGGTTACTATCTGGTTGGAATAGCCGCCATACGTATTAATATTATCTACTTTGTCCGGGCTGTTGTAAGTAAACGTAGCGCCGTTTAAACAGAATTGCTCCAAACCCTGCATACAATTGGTGCACTCCCTGCAAGAGTCTACCAGGCAACCCACACCTGCCAGCTCACCTACTTTAAATTTAGTAACATGGTTGCCTACATTGGTAATGCGGCCTACAATTTCGTGGCCAGGTACACATGGATAAATAGTGGCTCCCCATTCGCCTCTCGCCGTATGCAGGTCGGAGTGGCAAACTCCACAGTACATAATTTCTATTTGAATGTCGTGTGGCCTTAACTCTCTTCTTTCAAAGTTAAATGGGCTCAGCGGCTCTGTTGCACTTTGTGCCGCATATCCTTTCGTTGCTATCATATAAGTTTATTTTTTGAGTGGCAAAGGTAGAAGTAATATATTTTGCCAGTTATTCATACTATAACAGTTGAAGGTACTATTAGGTTCACTATGCATTGAAGCCAGGTAAATATTTGTACATCAAAGCTCCTTCTTCATTACCCAATCGCACTGCACTTCATTGCCCAAATGGAAATCCTGCTCGCCAAATTTTTCAAATCCCCATTTGCGATAAAAGTCAATAGCCCGCTGGTTTTTTTCCCATACGCCCAGCCAGGCTACTTTTTTATTTTTCTCCCTGGCTATATCAATACTGGTTTGCATCAGCAATTTGCCGACGCCTGTGCCAATCATTTCCTTTACAGCATACAGCCTTGCTATTTCTAATGCAGGCATGTTTTGCAATTGCGGCAGCCCTTCGCCTTCCCGCAGTTTTACATAGCCCGCAATCGTATCTTGCTGATATGCCAGAATGAATGTATTGCCTGGTTTACCTACCTCCAGCATTAAGCGCCCTTTTGTAAACTGCTCTTTCATGAACAGGTCCATCTGCTTTTGAGCATTTTGCGCAATAAAGGTTTCGTAAAAGGTTTTACGGCTGATATCGGCAACCAGTTCGGCATCTTGTATCGTGGCATAACGCAAACTAAAATCCATGCTGAAAATTACAAATCAATCCTAATGTTTGTTCATGAAAGCCATGAATACCGTTCCTTATTTGTGCATGGTATCACCATTTCGCAGCCTGCTGGAGTCCATTGGCGGATGATCGCTGTGCGGTGTGGCGCCGGTGGCAGTAGTATCAGGAATATTACCGTTTAGATTTTCTACTCCCCGGATGTCATTATACCCCGAATCGTTAGTACCGGTAGTACTGCCATTGTTATTATTACCAGAGTTACCGCAACTTAAAAGTGTTACAAAAACAAAAGAGGCCATTACTGCTTTTTTCATAGCTGAAGGTTTTAGTACTTGTTTTCAATTATTCTGCCAAGCTTTGCCCCACTACTATTTTGTAGTTCCAATGCAGCGGAAGCGCTATGATATTACACTGCAGGCTCCTGCTGGCTCAGGCAATGAAAGCTGCCCAATCCCCAAATAATTTCGGTGGAGTCAATGCCTACTACTTTGCGGCCGGGAAAACAATCCTGGATAATTTGTAACGCCTTTTCATCTTTTTCACAATTAAAAATGGGGACTATTACCGAGCGGTTTGCTATGTAAAAATTAGCATAGGAGGCTGGCAGCCGCTGGCCTTCATATACCACGGCATCCGGCATGGGCAGTTCCACTATGTTTAATTGTTTACCATTGTGCAGCCGCATGGCTTTTAACTGCTTCAGGTTGTTTTGCAGCAATTCATAATTATCATCGTTTTTATCCGGTTCTACTACGGCCAATACGGTATTTTCCGATACAAAACGAACAGTATCATCAATATGGCCATCTGTATCATCACCTATAATTCCTTCATCTATCCACAACACCTGGCCTACTCCATAGTATTCCATTAAATAATTCTCAACCTGCGCCTGGTTTAAATGTGGATTGCGATTGGGATTTAATAAACAAGCCGTAGAAGTTAATACGGTGCCGCTGCCATTAAATTCTACCGAGCCGCCTTCCATAATAATACCCGGATGGAAAACCGGTATGCCATACTTTTTTGCAATAAGGGTAGGTATAATATCATCCAGATCGTGTGGAGGATATTTGCCGCCCCAGGCGTTATAATCCCAATCTACTATTACTTTTTTTTGCGCGGCTGCATGGTTAATTAAAAAAGCAGGACCATGATCCCGGCACCAGGCATCGTTGGTAGGATGTAAAAAGAATTCTATTTGTGGCATAGCTACGCCGGCTTGCTGCAAACACTGTATAGCAAAGGCTTTCATGCTTTCATCGTTTACATTGATGCACACTTTTTCGCTTAAGGAAAGCTCTTTTACAAACTGGCTGTAATATGGATAAATAGCATGAATTTTACCGGGCCACGAAGCTTCTTTATGCGGCCAGCTTAGCCACGTAGCTGCATGCAGTGCAAACTCCGCCGGAAAATAATAACCAAGTTGTTTGGGCGTGGGGCTTTCATTATTTCTCATAGTAGTGCAATACTGTTTTACATCAATGGATGGTGATAAGCAGGCCTCAAATTTTTTGAAATGATTTGATATTAAGAAACCGTTTCTTCGTCAATATACCGTTTGGTAATCTGCTGGTAGGAATCAATACGGCGGTCGCGGAGAAATGGCCAGTGAGTACGGTACCGGTCGGTTTTGCTCAAATCCAGTTCTATCACTTTCACTTCTTCAACGTCATGCGAAGCCTGATATAACAAGCTTCCAAACGGGTTAGCCACAAAAGAGCCACCCCAAAACTTCATAGCACCGCCTTGCTCAAAACCCACGCGGTTTACACTTACCACATGTACACCGTTGGCTACGGCATGGCTGCGTTGTATGGTTTGCCAGGCACCATATTGCTCGTTATTGGTTTCTTCGTCCTGCGCAGTAGCCCAGCCGATGGCAGTAGGATAAAATAATATTTCTGCTCCCATTAGCGAAGTAATACGGGCTGCTTCAGGATACCATTGATCCCAACAGATTAATACGCCAATAGTAGCAAATTTGGTTTTGAAAACTTTGTAGCCCAGGTCGCCGGGAGTAAAATAAAATTTTTCGTAAAAAGACGGGTCGTCGGGAATATGCATTTTACGGTACTTGCCTAAATAACTTCCGTCCGCATCCAGCACTGCTGTTGTATTGTGATAAATGCCCTGAGTTCTTTTTTCAAACAGCGAAGCTATAATTACCACACCCAGTTCGCCAGCTACTTTGCCCAACGCTTCGGTAGAAGGACCGGGAATGGGTTCGGCCAGGTTAAAATTATCATAGTCTTCTACATCGCAGAAATAAAGCGAAGTAAACAGTTCCTGCAAACAAATAATCTGTGCTCCTTTTGCCGCTGCTTCCCGCACCTTAGCAATTGCTTTTTCCAAGTTGACCTTTTTATCTGCCACACAACTCATTTGCACCAAACCTACCTGTACTTTACCCATAGTAAAAATTATGAAAAACAAAATAAATAGCTGCAAAGTTACAGGCTACTTTTGTTATCGTTTAGTTGCAATTACCATAGTTTTAAAACAATAGTATATATGGAATAATATAGCAGGATTTGAATAAAAATTTAAGAGCATGAATGATGAATATTATATGAAGCAGGCATTGCTGCAGGCACAAAAAGCATTTGAAGAAGACGAGGTGCCCGTAGGCGCTGTAATTGTACTACATGATAAAATTATTGCCAGGGGCTATAACCAGGTGGAAAAACTAAATGATTGTACCGCCCACGCCGAAATTATTGCGCTTACTTCTGCGTTTAATTATTTAGGAAGTAAATACGTACCGGATGCTGCTATATATATTACTGTAGAACCCTGCCTGATGTGTGCAGGGGCGCTATATTGGAGTAAGATCGGGCGGATAGTATATGGAGCATCTGATGAAAAAAACGGGTACAAACATATTACACAACACCATTCCCCTTTTCATCCAAAAACAGTATTAACTACCGGTGTACTGCAACAGGAATGCAGCGAACTGATGAAAAGCTTCTTTCGGCAAAGACGCCAGTAGTTACGCAAAGCGGAACAATTGTTGTGGCAATGCTACAATTCATATATCCTTAATAAATTTGCAGCACCCAAGGAAACGACAGACAAATTCTAAATCGTAAATTTTAAAATCAATTGTTATGGCATTCACTCTCCCCCCTCTCCCTTATGCATTTGACGCATTAGAACCTCATATTGATGCGCAAACGATGCAGATACATCATGATAAGCATCACCAGGCTTATGTAGATAATTTAAATAAAGCCATTGCAGGCACCGAAAATGAAAATAAAAGTTTAGACGAAATTGTAGCCAAAGCCGGAAGTATTTCGCCTGCGGTACGCAACAATGGCGGCGGCCACTGGAACCATAGCTTCTTTTGGGAAATATTAGGCCCCAGTAATGGCAGCCAGCCAAGTGGCAAATTAGCGGACGCCATCAACCAGGCATTTGGCTCCCTGGACGCCTTAAAGGAAAAAATGAATACGGCTGGCGCCACCCGCTTTGGCAGCGGCTGGGCATGGCTGATAGTAAAAGATGGAAAGCTGGAAGTGACTTCTACGCCCAACCAGGATAACCCGTTGATGGATGTAGCAGAAATGAAAGGCACGCCTATATTGGGTGTAGACGTATGGGAACATGCCTATTACTTAAAATATCAAAATCGCCGCCCTGATTACCTGAAAGCATTTTGGAATGTAGTAAACTGGAACAAAGTAGCGGAACGTTTTGAGAAAGCGTCTCAGTAATTATTGAGTTATAAATGATACATGTTGAATGGCCGTTCTTGTAAGAGGCGGCCATTTTTTATATTCTCATTTAGAATTTATTATATAACATTCCACACATTCTACGGCACCGGGTCGTATCCATGCCCGCCCCACGGATGGCAGCGGCCGATGCGTTTGATACTTAACCAGAAACCTTTAAACAAGCCATACTTTTTAAAAGCTTCCAACGCATAGTGCGAGCAGGTAGGTGTAAACCGGCATTTATTGGCGCCCAACAATGGAGAAAGCACCCATTGATACACCTTGATAAGCGCAATAAAAGGAAGGCTTAATATGTAAGTAAATCTTTTCAAGCTTTAAAGTTACGGGCTAGTTGTTGCATGCGTTGCAGCACTAAACCCACCTGTTGGTATATAGTTTCAAAATTCGGCATTTCTTTACCGGAAAACATAAAAAACAAGTTAAGACTTAAACACCGGTTTTGTGCTATTGCCTCCTGCAAGGAAAGCTTTTGCAGCCGGTATGCTTCACGGGTTAACCGTTTGATGCGGTTTCTATCTACGGCTCTTTTAAAATGTCTTTTACCAACACCTACTCCAAATAGCAACCCAGGTGCGTCATATTCCTTTTCAGATGCTTTTGTATACGGCGCAAACTGGTAGTATATCCGAAACGGCGGTACGGAAAAAGAAGTTTTTTCTTTAAACAGACGCTCAATGTCCTTTCGTTTTTTAAGCCGTTCGTTTTTATGTAAGGTGTATTGTTTAATAGTAATTGATTTTAAACAATAAAGCCCCGAGGGTATCGGGGCTAAAATTCTTTGCGCATTTACGGTCTATTTCAATTTGCTTTCGTCTGATATGGTTAGCTTCTTGCGACCTTTAGCACGACGGCTTGCCAATACCTTTCTACCATTAGCTGTAAGCATGCGTCTGCGAAAACCATGTACGGTTTTACGGCGTCTGCGATGCGGTTGGAATGTACGTTTCATAAATAATTTTTTTTCACGTTGTAAAATATCCTGCGGAGAAACAGGCTTTTTTCAATTTCCTACAGGTCACCACACCCGTTGGTTTTGTGAAAGGACGGCAAAAGTAGGAGTAATAATTAATAATTAAGAATTAAGAATTAAGAATTTTTAATAAAAGCTGTTAAAGCATATATAACAAGCACTATTGCTCCCCTTTTTCTATCAGATCTTCCAAACTTATCAGCTCTAAAGGCAACCGTGCCGGGCCGGTAAGCACCTGGCCATCGGCTGAATACCGTGCGCCATGGCAGGGGCAATCCCACGTTTTTTCTGCCGTATTCCAGGCTACGATGCATTTGGCATGCGTACATACCGGGTTAATAGCGTGCAGCCTTCCGCTATCATCTTTGTATATCGCTACGGAATCGCCTTCAAACTTTACTACCTTAGCCTCGCCAGTGGCCAGCCCTGCAAGTTCGGGCAGTTTAGATTCTGAAAACCGTTTTCCAAAAAATTTAGCAACTACATCAGCATTTTCTTTTACAAAATTAGTAAAGCCGGCTACCGGTTTTATACGGCCCGGGTCAAACAGATCTGCATATAAGCTATCGCCGGTAAGTAAGATTTCAGAAAGGGTAATAGCGGCAATATGGCTATAGGTCATTCCATTTCCCCCATATCCTGTAGCTACATATACATTATTAGGGTTGCCGGGCAAATTGCCAATATAAGCCAGGCCATCTGCCGGTTCAAAATATTGCGACGACCATTTAAAAGCAATATGGTCAATAGCAAAAAAATGTTGTAAATAACTTTCCAGTTTCGTGAAGCAAGCTTCGGTATTGGCAGCATGCGCCGTTTTATGATCTTCGCCTCCGGCTATTAAATATTTTTCACCTTCCACATTTTGTGTGCGGTAATAATGATAGGGGTCATACATGTCATACGCCAACCCATCAGGATATTGATTGTCTTTTAATTTAACCGCCATTGCATAGCTACGGTAAGGAGCACAACGAAAATGCAGCAGGTTGATACCCGGCGGTATATGAGTGGCATATATAAGTTGCCGGCCACTGATTATTCCTATCGAAGTTTGTACGTTCAATATCTCACCATCTGCCACATCGGTTACAGCACAATTTTCAAGTATTACACCGCCTGCTTCTTCAAATGCTTTGGCCAGGGCATATACATATTTGGCCGGATGAAACTGTGCCTGGTGTGGGTACATAATTGCTTTTTCAAATGGAACCGGCACCGGAATATGATCTGCCTGCGCTACCTCAACACCTGCTTTCAGCGATGATTGCAGCATATCCTGTAGTTCCTTTGTTTGATCCGGGTTTTGAGAAAATACATAGCCGTCTTTTTCTTCGTAACCGCAATCAATACTATATTCCTGTACATTATTCTTAACCAGGTCAAGCGCCTGCTGGGTAGCTTTTGCTAATAATTGTGCAGCATCTTCCCCAAAATCTTTTTTTACCTGTGCATAGGTAGTATCTACAAACGTATTGAGGTGTGCAGTAGTGCCGCCGGTAGTACCAAAGCAAAGTGTGTACGCTTCGGCTACTACGCATTTCTTACCGGCCTTTTGCAATAGCAGCCCGGTAGTGATGCCGGTAATGCCACCGCCTACAATTACCACATCAAAAATGGTGTCGGTCATGCCAGTTGTTTTCGAAACAAAGTCGGGCATATCATGCTGCCAGAGGCTTGTAGTAGCGCCATCTCTTTTCATAAAAATGATTTTAGAAAATGCTTAAAAAACAATGCCCGGTTCATGCCAACAGGTAAGCTGGCCGAAATGTTTACAATAAAAACAAACAGGAAAAGCTTACTTAACAGAAGCCGCATATGGGTATGCTGGCCTTACCACTTGTCTTCCTCCGCAATATCATCACCTCTTTTAAAGTTCAGCTTTGAGGTTAGTTTTTCCTGTTGCCGTTTAATGATGAGGTTTGCGATGATATCAGCCGCATCGGTTTGGGTGTTTTCCTGCAACAATTGTTTTAGCAATTTTTCATTTACATCGATGCGGTATAGTACATATACCAGCTTTTCAAAATCGTGCAGCAGCAAATAGTTGATAGCTTCGGTTAGTTGCTTTACAAAGGCGTCAGCTGGTTTTTCCATACCGATTGTTTGTACCAATTGTACCAACTGATTGTTATTGGCATTTTCCATACAGAATCAAAGTTACATTGCTGTATTAAAATTTTTCTGTCACGCCTATTCCAAATAAAGCAAAGTCATATTTAACCGGATCATCAGGATCAAAACACTTTAAATTTTCGGTAAGCTGCAAAGCCGTTTGCCAGTCGGTTTGCTTTCGTTCAATAAGATGGAAGCGCCGTGCCACCCGTGCTACATGCACATCTACCGGGCATATTAACTGCGCCGGATGTATGTTTTTCCAGATGCCAAAATCCACCCCTTTCTTATCCTGGCGCACCATCCACCGCAAAAACATATTCAGGCGTTTGCAGGTGGAGTTGCGGCCCGGTGTGGCAATGTGTTTTTTTGTTCGATCCACCGCATCCGGCAGCGAGAAAAAATACTCATGAAAACCAATCAATGCATAAACGATGTTCTCATCATTTTTGTGCATCCATTTTGTAAACGCCGTCTCCAACGATTCATATTGCCTATAATGATATTTAAGAAAACTGATAAAATATAACAGGTCGGTGGTATTGAAAGTACGATGTTTAAATGCCAGCAGCCTCTTTAAATCAGTATCTGAATGCCCGGTAATAAAATCATATGGAGCCCTATCCATCAACTGCATTAACTGCGTCGATTTGTTGATGATAGTAGTACGATTGCCCCAAGCAAAAACAGCGGCAAAAAAACCGGCAATCTCAATATCCTGTTTTTTAGTAAACAGATGTGGGATGCATACCGGATCGCTTTTGATAAAAAAAGGCTGATTGTATTCTTCTACCTTTTTATCTAAAAATCTTTTTAAATCGGTTTCGTTCACTATAAAATAATTACCCGATAGCCCGGTTTAAATCATCGATTAAATCTTCCGCATCTTCGATACCCACACTTAAACGAATTAACGAATCGGTCAGGCCGTTTTTAATTCGTTCTTCCCGTGGTATGGAGGCATGCGTCATGGAGGCTGGATGGTTGATCAGCGATTCTACACCACCCAAACTTTCGGCCAATGAAAACAACTTTGTTGAGGATAATACCCTGGTGGCATTTTCAATACTGTCATCTTTTAATGTAAAACTCATCATACCGCCAAAATCACGCATTTGCTTTTTTGCAATCGCGTAGTTGGGATGATCTTCAAAGCCACACCAGTACACATTTTGCACGGCCGGATGGTTGCGCAGGAAATGAGCTATTTGATGTCCGTTTTCGCAATGGCGCTGCATACGTACGTGCAGGGTTTTAATGCCGCGTAATACTAAAAAGCAATCCATTGGGCCGGGCACCGCGCCACAGCTTTTTTGAATAAAGTACAATTTCTCCCGCAGGCCGCTATCATTCATCATCAAAGCACCTTGTATCACGTCGCTATGGCCACCTAAATATTTGGTAGAAGAATGCATCACCATATCAGCACCTAAATCCAATGGGTTTTGCAGGTAAGGCGAGGCGAACGTATTATCTACACACAGTAACACATTATGCTGTTTGGCAATGGCGGCAATGGCAGCAATATCAGCAATATTCATTAACGGATTGGTAGGCGTTTCCGTCCATATCAATTTTGTTCTTTCAGTAATGGCTTTCTCTACATTGGCAGCATCCGTTTGGTCAATATACAAAAACTTAATACCAAATTTCTGGAACACTTTGGAAAACAAACGGTACGTGCCTCCATACATATCGTTGCCCGCAATTACTTCATCGCCCGGCTCCAGCAATTTAATAACCGCATCGGTAGCGGCTACGCCACTGCTAAACGCCAGCCCATATTTGCCGTTTTCAATTTCCGCTAATGCAGCCTCTAAAGCAGTACGGGTAGGGTTTTGAGAGCGTGCATATTCATAGCCTTTGTGCTGGCCGGGTGCCGCCTGTACAAAAGTAGAGGTCTGGTAAATAGGAGTCATTATAGCGCCGGTGCTGGGGTCAGGCTCTGCGCCTGCATGTATAAATTTTGTTCCGAGTTTCATATTGTTATTTTCAATTAGTTACAAAGATGTGAAATACATTTTAATATGGTGCGCTGCAAGGTTGCCGTTCGTCCATAAATGAATATCGTCTTCAAAAAATAAGGCCAGACATTGGTATAAAACTTACACGGTTCAGTAGTATAAACTTTTCTTTCGGTATCCCTTTTTACTGGTTCAAACTCTTATAACATTTCGTTTAAAACAGCCCGTTCATTACCGGCTTACCACCAGTACATTTCTGCTTGACGGGACTTTTGCTTTAGCCTAATTTGCTGTTACAATTATTCACCTATAAACACTAAACCATGAAAAAAGTATCGTTGGTTGTTGCGGCTCTCGCCTTTATATGCCTCTCTTTTACTACGGCACCGTCTGATGTAAATCAAAAAGTATTAAGCGCTTTTAATAACACCTTTAAGCATGCCAATGATGTGGTATGGTATGAGTATACCGACTTCTACCAGGTACGCTTTATAAATGATAAGATTGATACCCGTGTAAAATATGATATGCAGGGTAATATATTAGAGACCGTGCGGTATTATTTTGGAGATGAGCTTCCCAGCATGATCAAGTCGAAATTGCAAAATAAATATGCTGGCAAAAGCGTATTTGGGGTTACAGAAGTTACCAACGACCAGGAACTGATCTATTATATTGTAATGGAAGACGCCACTCATTGGATTACGGTAAAATCAGATTACTTCGGCAATATGAGTGTATACGAAAAATATAAAAAAGCCTAGCAATCAGGCGTGCTTTTTAAATAGCAAAGAAGCCATCCAGTAGCGCCAGTCATAGTTTTGGGCCGCATATGCCTCTTGCGGCCTTATTTTTTTTTGCAGTACTTCTTTTTTTAAAATCTGATTTTCTACTAATATTTTTTTCCCTTCCTGCATAGCCTCCTGCACCTCTTTATTTTGCATCCATGTTTTTTGCGGTGGCTCAAAACCTACTTTTTCGTTTCGCCATACAATATCGGCTGGCAGCAACGGTTCTGCACACTTGCGCAATAGCCATTTGGTCCAGCCATTTTTTATCTTAAACTGCGGAGGTAATGCAAAGACGGTTTCTACTAACCGATGGCTTAAAAAAGGCAGTCGCACTTCTACCGCATGCGCCGAGCTGTTTCTATCTGCATAGCGCAATAACTCTTCCAACCCATATACAAACGTATTAAAATGGAGTGCTCCATTTAAAGTAAAATAAGTAGGGGTAGTATAATACAACTCACGTTTATGGGTAAACGAAAATTCACGATCCAGGTTTATATGCCGGCATGCTTCTTTTGCTTTCCTGCTTTGGAGCAAAGCTGCCGCCAGCTCCGGAAACAGCGCCGCTGCTTTATTTTGTATAGAAAAACTTTCTTTTACACTCAATGCTCTTGCATCTCTCAATTCACCGCTTGCTGCCAACTGTTTTTTCTTATACAATTCCTGCCAATACCATTTGTAATACTTACTGTACCCGGCCAACACTTCATCAGCGCCCTGGCCGTCGAGCAATACCGTTACGCCTTGCTGCTTAGCCGTTTGGTATACTTTATATTGTGCGGCAACACTGGCAGATGTAAATGGCTCCTCCTGGTAATACATGATTTCAGCCATATCGCTGGCAAGTGTATGCGCATCCATTTGTATTAAATAATGCTGCAGATGGTATTGATGCGCTACTTTCTTTGCATAGGATTCTTCGTTTTTTTCAAAACCCGGAAATATGGCGGTAAAACATTTATGCGTATAATGGCTGGCCTGCTGTTGTGCACAATATGCCACTACAGCAGCGCTATCCAAACCACCGCTTAAACTGGTACCTATCGGCACATCGCTGCGCAACCTTTTTTTTACCGAATCTGCAAGTAAAAAATTCAATTGTTCTGCCGCCTCATTTTCACTAACTGAAATTGTATTGTCCAAATCAATCTGCCAATATTTTTCAATGCACAGTTGATGGTCAGCTAAAGAATATTGCAGGTAAGAAGCCGCAGGAAGTTTATATAGATTTTGATAAAACGTTTCCTGCGGGTTAGCGGGATTTGCTGTGTAGCCGATGGTTAAAAAGTTATACAGCATTGCATCATTCACTTCTTTATTAACATCCATACTCCATAAGGCTTTCATCTCCGATGCAAATGAAAACTGTTCCTCATCAAAAAAATAAAAAAAAGGTTTTTCGCCAAAGCGGTCGCGGGCAGCAAATAAAGTTTTTTCCTGCTCGTCCCATATTGCAAAAGCAAACATGCCGTCAAACTGCTGCAAACAGTTGGCACCATAGGCTGCATATGCAGCCAGTACTACTTCTGTATCGCTATGGGTGGCAAATGCATATCCTTTTTGTTGCAGGTTTTTCCGTATCTCAATATAGTTATACAACTCTCCATTATAAACAATATAATACCGGTTTAGGTAAGGCATCGGCTGGCCTGCAGCACTGCTTAAATCAATAATGGAAAGCCTGCGATGGCCTAGTGCAGCGGTATGGTCTTCATTAACAAAAAACCCATGGGCTTCGGGGCCGCGGTGCGCAAGAGCATCGGTAGCTTTCTTTATACGCCGGTGTGTGGTGAGCGTTGTGTTTTTTGAAATGATACCGGCAATACCGC
>JAICHT010000019.1 GCA_025924755.1 Chitinophagaceae bacterium
TGGATTTAATACAATATCCACCGGAGTTCCATCTTCCAGGAACGGCATATCTTCTGCCCGAACAATCTTGGCAACAATACCTTTATTTCCGTGACGGCCCGCCATTTTATCACCAACCTTCAGCTTACGCTTCACGGCAATATAAACCTTAGCCAGTTTCAATACACCGGCAGGCAATTCATCACCTATTGATATATTGAACTTTTCTCTTTTATATCTTCCCAGTTCTTCGTTGAACTTGATACTGTAATTATGTAAAAGAATGTTGATCTGGTCGTCAATCTTGGCATCGCCAGTCCAACCCAGTGGATTTACATTTTGAAAGTCAATCTGCGCCAGGTTTTTTTGAGTAAACTTCGCTCCTTTACCAATCAATACCTCGCCAAAGTTGTTACTTACGCCAGCAGATGCTTTATCTTTCAACAGCATTTGCAGTTTCTCCACCAACACATCCATCAGATCGGTTGCATTTTTCTCATGTATCTTCTCTAATTTTTCAATGGCAGCCTTTTCTCTAACCTTTGCATTCTTATCTTTTTTGGCTCTCTGGAACAACTTCTTAGAAATAACGACACCCTCCACACCATTTGGCGCTTTCAGTGAAGCGTCTTTTGCATCGCCGGCTTTGTCGCCAAAGATGGCACGCAACAACTTCTCTTCCGGGGTAGGATCAGATTCTCCTTTAGGAGTGATCTTACCAATTAATATATCGCCTTCTTTTATTTGAGCGCCAATACGAATGATACCATTTTCATCCAGATCCTTAGTAGCTTCTTCAGACACATTTGGAATATCTGGCGTCAGTTCTTCTTCACCTAATTTAGTATCGCGTACTTCCAGTTCATATTCAGAGATGTGAACCGAAGTAAACATATCTTCTTTTACGACTCTTTCACTAATAACAATGGCGTCTTCAAAGTTGTAACCTTTCCAGGGCATGAAGGCTACCTTCAGGTTTTTACCTAAGGCCAACTCACCATTTTGAGTAGCATATCCTTCGGTTAAGAAATCACCTTCTTTTACTTGCTGGCCTTTCTTTACGGCAGGCTTCAGGTTAATAGAAGTTTCCTGGTTGGTTTTGATGAATTTGGTAAGTTTATAAATTTTCAGATCGTCTTCGAAACTCACTAATTTCTGATCTTCATTCCTGTTATACCGAACATGAATTTCATTTGCATCCACAAATTCTATTACACCTTCGCCTTCCGCATGTATCTGAATACGGGCATCGCGGGCAGCACGGCCTTCCAAGCCTGTGCCTACTACCGGCACATCCGGACGTAATAATGGTACGGCCTGGCGCTGCATATTCGAACCCATCAGGGCACGGTTGGCATCATCATGCTCTAAAAACGGAATCAAGGAAGCACTTAAACCTACAATCTGGTTAGGCGCCACATCCATATATTCCACTTCGCCTTTATCTAATATGGGGAAATCGCCGGTTTCGCGACTTACTACTTTTTCTTCTGCAAAGTATCCTTTGTCATCCAGCGGAACGTTTGCCTGGGCAATCTTAGCCGTATCTTCTTCTTCTGCACTTAAGAACGTCAATTGCTTCATATCCACTTTACCATTATTTACTTTACGGTAAGGTGTCTCAATAAAGCCCATTTCATTAATCTTGGCATGCACACATAAAGTGGATATCAACCCGATATTTGGACCTTCCGGAGTTTCGATGGTACATAAACGGCCATAGTGGCTATAGTGTACGTCCCGAACCTCGAAACCAGCTCTTTCACGGCTTAAACCGCCGGGCCCAAGCGCTGATATACGACGCTTGTGCGTGATTTCTGATAACGGATTGGTTTGATCCAGGAACTGTGACAACTGAGACGTTCCAAAGAAGGAATTAATTACAGATGATAAGGTTCTGGCATTAATCAAATCCACCGGGGTAAACACCTCGTTATCCCGAACGTTCATCCGCTCGCGAATGGTACGGGCCATACGGGCCAGGCCTACGCCAAACTGCGCATATAGCTGCTCACCTACAGTACGTACTCTACGATTACTTAAGTGGTCAATATCATCAATTTCTGCTTTACCATTGGTTAAGCGTACCAGGTATTTGATGATTTCGATAATATCTTCTTTGGTAAGCGTTTTTTTATCAATAGGCTCGTTGGAGTTCAGCTTACGATTGATTTTATAACGGCCTACTTCTCCAAGGTCATATCGCTTGTCGGAGAAAAATAATTTATCAATAATACCCCTGGCGGTTTCGTTATCCGGCGCATCAGCACCGCGAAGCTGGCGGTAAATTACCTGAACGGCTTCCAACTCACTGTTAGAGGTATCTTTATTTAAGGTATTATATATGATTGCGTAATCGCCGCCAACGTCTTCTTTTTGAACGAACACGCTTTTAATATCCATTTCAGAAATGGTATCAATAGCTTCTTCATCCAAAATAGAGTCCCGCTCCAGCACAATTTCATTACGCTCAATTGACACAACTTCACCGGTATCTTCATCCACAAAATCTTCTACCCAACTCCGCAATACACGGGCAGCGAGGCGACGACCAATATACTTTTCCAAAGATTTACGGTCACCGTTTACCTCATCGGCCATACCAAATAATTCCAGGATGTCCTTATCGGTTTCAAAGCCAATGGAACGTAGTAATGTAGTTACCGGAAACTTTTTCTTACGGTCGATATATGCATACATTACATTATTAATGTCTGTAGCAAACTCCATCCATGCACCCTTAAAAGGGATTACCCTTGCCGAGTAAATCTTAGTACCATTGGGGTGAATGGACTGGCCGAAGAATACGCCGGGTGAACGGTGCAATTGAGAAACGACCACCCGTTCAGCTCCGTTAATTACAAACGTGCCGCGTGGTGTCATATACGGAATGTTTCCTAAGAATACATCCTGAACGATAGTTTGAAAATCGATATGTTCCTCATCGTTACAGCTTAACCGAAGCTTTGCTTTCAAAGGCACTGCATAAGTTAACCCACGTTCCATACACTCTTCAATGGTATAACGTGGAGGATCAATAAAATAATCTAAAAACTCCAGCACAAAGATGTTGCGGGTGTCCGTAATAGGAAAGTTTTCCTTAAATACACGGAACAGACCCTCAATATTTCTTTTGTCCGGCGTGGTTTCTAATTGAAAAAATTCTTTAAAGGATTGAATTTGTACTGCCAGAAGATCAGGGGTTTCGGCTATATTCCCAATCTTGCCGAAATTAACCCTTTGACGCATTGTTGTTGAAGGCATATTTGTAAAACCGGTTTAATGTTTTAAGACGTGACAAAACATTCTAGAGCTTTTATTTTTTCAAAATAAAAACAATAGGAATGTCTATTTAAGAATGATTTGTAACGTCAAAATTGTTTTTGGCCAAAACTAAAGGATTGCAAAAATAAGGAATTTACAGTTAACAACAAGGATTTTTTGCCAACAAAGACCGAGCCATAAAAATTTTTTGATATTTTTAAATCTTTTAACTATTATAATGCCCTTTAACCAGTTTGTAAAAGACTACCTGACCTTTTCTAAAAAGGACCGGATAGGCATCATAAGCCTTTTAAGCTTGGTGCTTATTATTTATCTGCTGCCAAAAATAGCTTCTAAAAAGAATGCTACGCCTTTTATAAAGGAAGACACTTTGTTGCAGCAGGCTATTGATACCATACAGCAAAAGGCAGGTGAACCGGATAGACGTACGGCTTATAAATCAATACCTCCGTCTTTGAAAGATGAGACTCCTGCGAAACAGGACTTTAACCCGAATGGAGATCTGTTTAATTTTGACCCTAATATATTAGATATTGATGGGTGGAAACGATTAGGCCTGAACGACAAGTCCATTCGTATCCTTAACAACTACCGCACAAAAGGCGGTCATTTTTATAAACCGGAAGACCTCCAAAAGATATGGGGGCTACCGCAAGGTTTTTATGAACGGGTAAAAAGTTATGTGGTAATACCAAATGCATTTGTCAA
Organism: Chitinophagaceae bacterium; assembly: GCA_025924755.1. GTDB lineage: Bacteria > Bacteroidota > Bacteroidia > Chitinophagales > Chitinophagaceae > Flavisolibacter. The sequence continues at coordinate 3,973 of JAICHT010000019.1, forward strand.
GAAGCCTTATACTGCTGCTATCACACCTAAGATAGATTATGCCGCAGAAAAAAGGGAACACCTTACCATATCGGATATTAATACCGCAGATACGTCAGCCTTTATTGCTCTGCCGGGTATTGGCAGCAAACTGGCTATGCGTATTATAACCTTTCGGGAAAAGTTGGGTGGTTTTTATGCTATAGATCAACTGGCTCAAACGTATGGTCTACCCGATTCTACTTTCCAACTCATAAAGCCTTATTTGCATATTAATGCAAATGCGATTCATAAATTAAATATTAATACAGCTACAAAAGACGAATTGAAAACGCATCCTTACATTAAGTGGAGTTTAGCCAATGCAATAGTAGAATATCGGAACCAGCATGGTGTTTTTAAAAGTTTAGATGAGTTAAAGAACATTATATTAATAGATGAAACCACCTACAATAAGATAGCACCTTATCTTTCTTTGTAAGTGGTTAAACTTTAGATAGAAGTCCGGGTGAGGTTTTTTATATTTTAAACGGTTCTAAAAACTTTTGTTTTCATCTGTTGAAAAAGAATATGGATAGGCAGTTGCCGAACTCCCCCTGTTTTTATTAGGAGTTGCACTCATAATATAATTCAATACGGCACCTTTCTTTAATTCAAAATGATTCACCCAATTTTTATCGTACACTTTTCCGTTTAGGTGCAGGCCTTGTACATACTTGTTTTTATCGCTGTTATTAGGTGCATTTATTATCAACTGTTTTCCATTTTCAAAAGTGATCGTTGTCTTTTTGAACAGCGGTGCACCAAGCACATATTGATCGGTACCGGGACAAACGGGGTAAAATCCCAATGCTGAAAATACATACCAGGCGGATGTTTGGCCATTATCTTCATCACCACAGTAGCCGTCTGGCGTGGGTTTATACAACCGGTTCATTACTTCCCGCACCCAGTATTGCGTTTTCCACGGCTGACCGGCATAATTATATAGATAAATCATATGCTGTATAGGCTGATTGCCATGTGCATACTGGCCCATATTCATTACTTGCATTTCCCTGATTTCATGTATAACGCCTCTGTAATAACTATCATCAAAAACAGGTGGCATTATAAAAACCGAATCCAGCATTTTGACAAACCTGTCATTTCCACCCATCAATTTTTTTAATCCCTCGATATCATGAAAAACGCTCCAGCTATAATGCCAGCTATTGCCCTCCGTAAATGCATCGCCCCATTTAAATGGATTGAAGGGCGATTGAAACGAGCCATCTTCATTTCTGCCTCGCATTAAATTAGAGGCCGAATCAAATACATTGCGGTAGTTCCGGCTGCGTTTGGCATATAAATCTGCTTCTTCTTTTGGCCGGTGAAGTGCTTTTGCCAACTGGTAAATCGTAAAATCGTCGTAAGCATATTCTAACGTGCGTGCTGCGTTTTCATTAATATTTACATTATAGGGCACATATCCCAGGGTATTATAGTATGAAACGCCCTTGCGACCTACTGCATCTATCGGCCCTTCCGTATTGGCATCTTTTAAAAGCGCTTCATACAACGTATTGATATCATATCCTCTCAATCCTTTTATATATGCATCGGCAACTATCGAAGCAGAGTTATTGCCTATCATCACGCTGCGATAGCCAGGGCTTGACCATTCGGGCAGAAAGCCTCCTTCTTTATAATCATTGATCAGACCTTCCTGCATCTCTTTATTTATTGACGGGTATACTAAATTTAAAAACGGATACAAGGCTCGAAAAGTATCCCAAAAGCCGGTGCCTCCGTACATATATCCGGGCAATATTTTTCCATTGTATGGACTGTAATGAACCGCCTTCCCGTCGTTGTTTATTTCGTATAATTTATTCGGGAAAAACAGCATGCGGTACAAACAGGAATAAAATGTTTTTACCTGGGCCTCGCTGCCGCCTTCCACGTTAATACGGCTTAGCGTTTTGTTCCATACTGCTTTTGCTTTTTGACAGGTGGCATTGAAATCATCGTTACCTAATTCTTTTTTCAAATTCACTTCAGCTTGTTCATAACTGATAAACGAAGAAGCCACTTTCAGATGCACCTCCTCTCCTTTTGTTGTATGAAACCCGATAATAGCACCTGCGTGATTGGCCTGCATTTCCAGAGAATCTTTTACCAATGTGCTATCGTGCCATGTATAGGAGAGTGTAAAAGATTTATCAATATAGATAACAAAATAGTTTTTGAAATTGTTAGGGACACCTCCGCTGTTCCGGGTAGTATACCCCATGATCTCACCTTTTTCAGGTAGTATTTTTACATAAGATCCTTTATTGAAAGCATCCACCACTATAAAAGAACTATCGGCTTTTGGAAACGTAAATCTAAATTGAGCCGCTCTTTCGGTTGGTGTAATTTCGGTGGTTACATCCTGATCAGCTAAATACACACTGTAATAATAAGGCTTGGCTATTTCGGCTTTGTGCGAAAACCAACTGGCCCTATCGTCTTGCCTAAATGCCAGGTGATGCGTAACAGGCATAATTGCAAACTGACCATAATCATTCATCCATGGCGATGGTTGATGCGTTTGCTTAAACCCCCGAATTTTATCGGTACTGTATTGATATTGCCAACCATTACCCATGGCGCCGGTTTCAGCAACCCAGGTATTCATACCCCAGGGCAGCGCAACAGCCGGATACGTATTTCCATTAGATAAACTGGGTTTAGAATCCGACCCCATTAATGGATTGACCCATTCGACCGGGTCGGAAATTTTTGTCATCAATTGTGCATTGATGTTGCTGATGCTACCAGATACTAAAACCAATAAAACTATTTTCTTCATTATTTTCATTACCAGGTATTTAAGATCTTTAAAGAGACAATCCCGAACCTTTGCCGGTTCGGGATTGTGCTATATGGTTATTCAAAGGGATTAATAGCCGGGGTTTTGCGGGGTAAGGTTTGGATTGTTTTGCATTTCGGTTATAGGCAACGGAAACAGCAAGTGTTTTGCCTGAAGGGTTGCGCCATTATCCGGAAATTTATGGCCTACAAAATCATCAAAGCCATTGGTAGCTTCGTTGTAAACTTTACGCAACCGAACCATATCAAACCAGGTAATTTCCTCGTAAGCCAGTTCGTGCCAGCGTTCGCGCCATACTGCCTCGCGAAAACTATCTTTTGTAAAAGAGCCTAAAGCCGGCGTCGTTAAATGCGCTCTTGAACGTATGGCATTTAATGCATTCCATGCTTCCTGGGTTGGGCCCGATACTTCATTTTGTGCTTCAGCAAAAGTTAACAACACCTGTGCATACCGGATAAGCGTCCAGTTTAAACTGCTGGTAGCCGTGCCTTTCACGCCTTGTGTGCCATTGGCTATTACATCAAAATGTTTAAAAATATAAGGAGCCGACAAGTCTTTTAGCGGGCCATCTCCTCCATCATAATAATGTGTATAAAAGAAGCCCTGGCGGTCTACTGCTCTTAAGTCGCCTGCTTCATACGATTGGTAAAACTGGGTGGTAGGAACTGTAGAACCGATTTCTGTACCATAAGCGGATACCTCCTTAAAGTTAGGAAGCAATATGCCCTGGTTAGGATTATCGGCTACACCGGATAAATATTGAATTTCAAAAATAAGCTCGCCTTTGTTTTCAGTAGCGGTGCTATGCAAATCCATATAATTGGTAAACAAACTGAAGTTACCGCTATTGATCACTTCTGCTGCTTTATCCGCAGCCAGTTTGTAATAGGCTTCGCCTTTATTTAATGGCTGACCCGCCATAGTAAGGTATACTTCTGCCAAGAGCGATTTTACGGCTCCTAAAGAAGCCCGCCCGGTAGCATCGGTCCATGCTAAACCGGAAGCTTCTGCCGAAGTAAGATCGGCAACGATTTGTGCATATACACTATCGGACGCGGTACGCTTGGGTTTCAGATCTGGCGAAGTAGCGTCTACCGGCTTTGTTAACAGCGGCACATCGCCATACAACCTTACTAAATAAAAGTAAGCCCAGGCTCTCAAAAATTGTGCTTCACCCAATATCCGCTTCTTTTGTGCATCGTCCATCGGGGTGATGCCAGGCACCTTGTCCAATACCAGGTTGGTTTGGGCAATGACACTGTAAGCACCGTTCCACCAGTTATTGACAAATACATTATCACCATTATATGCCAATCCTATCAGGTTATTTAAATCGGTATTCTGGCCGGTTTCTGTCTTAGCCGTTCCGGTTACCATTTCCAGCATCGAAAAATTGTTAGCAAAGATGCCGGCGCCTCCGTTTACAAAACGGGTTTGGGCATATGCTGCAGCGATGGCCGCCTCAGCGTGTGCCGGTAATGTATAATAGGTTTGGGGAGAAAGGTTGGATGGGTCTACATCTTTATTTTCAAGCCATTTGGTGCAGCCCGTACTCTGTATCAATACGGCACAGAGTAATAGTTTACTGATATTATTGATTATAGAGAACTTCATAGTAAATGTCTTTAAATTAATAATTGAATTAAAAACCGGCATTGATGCCAATCATATAAATAGTAGGCTTTGGATAGTCGAAAAAGGTTTGTCCCTGTGCAAAGGCATTACCATAAGTAGTTACCTCCGGATCGTTTCCGGAAAACTTAGTAGCTAAAAAGAAATTTTGCGCAGAAACATACACCCTTAGCCTGTTTACATGAAGGTTTTGTATAGTGGCGTTAGAAAAATTATACGCCAGCAACAAATTCTTTCCCCTGATAAATGAACCATCTTCTACCCAGTGGCTATCTACGTTGGTTACATATCCGGCCCTGGTATCCCTGATAGCGGCAATCATCGTATTATCATTCTTTTTTGTGGGATCGTAATAGTTCAACACGGATGCTAAGCTGTTGGCAATAGATACACGGTCCTCTCCGGAGTGATGCGTTTGATTTAATACATCATTTCCATACATATATTGCAATTCAACCGTTAACGTAAAGTTTTTGTAACGGAAGTTATTAAAGAAGCCGCCCCATCCTTTTGGGCTGCCATGACCAATAATAACCCGGTCAGCGTCGTTTATCTGGTAATCGCCATTTACATCCAGGTACTTCAGATCGCCGGGTAATATAGGCTTACCACCACGATAGCTGGCATACTTAGCCGCTTCGTCTTTTTCCGCTTCTGTCCATACGCCTAAACGAACCAATCCCCAGAAAGAACCTACCGGCTCACCTACTTTTATAATACCGGTATTGGATAAGAAATTAGGATTTCCGGAAAAGATCGGCGCAGGTGTGGCAAGAGAAAGCACCTTATTCCGGTTCATGGAAATATTGAAAGTGGTGTTCCACGAAAAATCTTTGGTTTCTACATTCACCGTGTTCAACGACAACTCAATACCTTTATTTTCCATGCTTCCGATATTGGTGGTAATAGAGCTGTAACCGCTGGAACGAGGCACTGGCGCTGCCAGCAGCATATTGGTAGTTTTGCGATAATATACATCGCCCTCCAATGAAACACGGTTCCTTATTAATCCTACTTCCACACCGCCATCAAATTGGGCTGTTTTTTCCCATTGCAAATCCGGATTAGCCAAACGGTTGGTTCCTACGCCGGTTACCCTGTTATCATTAAAAATAGCCGTATATGAACCCAGTAAGGCATCGGAGGAATAAGGTGATATTTCAGAGTTACCAGTTTGGCCATAGCTGGCACGCACCTTCAGGTTAGACAGTGTAGTATTGCCTTTTAAGAAATCTTCTTCAGATACTCTCCATGCCAAAGCAGCTGATGGGAAAAAGGCATATTTGTGATTCGCACCAAATTTAGATGAACCATCCGTACGACCGGTAACAGTTACTAAATATTTATTCCGGAAGGTATAGTTGATTCTGCCGAAATAAGAGTTAAAAGCAAAGCCACTGGCATTAGAGCCGCCGGGATTTTGCTGGCTGCCAGCACCGATATTGTTATACTGAAAATAATCGGTTGAAAAATTTTGAGAAGAGGCGCTGATGCTTTGGAAATTAGTTCCCTGCCAGGACAAACCTAACAGACCGGTAAAGTCGTGATCTTTACCTACTTTTTTATTATAGGTAAAATAGTTTTCGGACGACCAATATGTTTCGCGGCTGTTATCTACACTGGCAGTGCCATTTTGATCGCGGGAAAGTTGGTCTAACGTACGACCGCTATATTGATTAGTGCCACGGTTTACTATGCTTGCACCAAACTGGCTGCGAAACTCCAGGTCTTTGGTTAAGTTAATAGTGGCATATGCATTACCTAAAGTGGTTTGCGTATTGACAATAAACTTACGATCTGTCATAATATGTACCGGGTTAGAACCACCTTCCGCACCGGGATATTGCCAGTTTTCAGCCCAGGTACCATCAGGATATTTTACAGGCAAAAAAGGAAAGGCTTCTGTAATCATCCGTACCGAATTTAGTGCACCTGTACTCTGGTCCACTATATTTTCTTGCTGGTTGTTATATGCTAAACTTCCGCCTACTTTCAACCATTCCTTTACTTTGGTATCTACGGTAAACCTTCCAGAATAACGTTTTAAATAAGAGTTCAGCAACAGGCCGTTTTCATCTCTATAGCCCATAAATACTCCATAAGTAGTATTCTCGTTTCCACCGCTGATGCCTAGCTGGTGGTTCTGTGTTAGTTTATGCTGTACTGATTCTTTCAACCAATCGGTATTGTATAGGGGATTGCCATTAGCATCAAATAGCAGGGGCAGTTTTTTTCTTTTTTCTCTGGGGTCTACTACGTTTGCATAATTACCTGCTGCCCATCCGGCAGGGTCATATACTTTAATATTATCGTAAGCCAGGTTTTCAATAGCAAGATACTGTTGTGCATTCAACATTTTTACCCGGTGAGGCCCAATAGTAGGCACACTAAAATCCCCATCATACGTAATGCGGGGTGCACCGGCTGTACCGTGTTTGGTAGTGATAAGAATCACCCCATTTGCACCTCTTGCACCATAGATAGCTGTAGCAGATGCATCTTTTAAAACCTCGATGGAGGCAATATCATTTGGATTGATATAATCTATGGCATTACTATTTTGCGTTTGAGTACCGGTAGGTAAAAACACTCCATCAATCACATACAGCGGATTATTAGATGAATTAATAGAACTGAAACCACGTATGCGAATATTGGTTTGTCCGCCCGGCCGGCCAGAGTTTGTATTTACCTGTACGCCGGATATTCTTCCCGCAAGCGCCTCATTTAATGAAGCAGCAGGCCGCTCCTGTAATTGTGCCGCCCTTACCGAACCCACTGCACCGGTAAGGTCCGACTTTTTCCTGGTTCCATAACCCACCACTACCACTTCGTCCATACTGGTATTGGCACTTGCCAGTTGAACGTTAATGGTATTTTGATTTCCAACCGTAAACTCCTTGGTTCCTAGCCCGGCATAACTGAACACCAGTACCGATTGAGACGAAGGAACGGTGATAGAATAGGCGCCGGTTTGATCGGTAGTAGTTCCGGTTCCGGAGCCTTTTACCTGTACCGAGACACTCGCCAGCCCTTTATCATCTCGGGCATCGGTTACCCTTCCGGTAACAGTGCGGGTTTGCGAAAAAGCAAACAAGGATAAAAAGAGCAGAAATAAGCTTTGCAGGCCTTTCCACATCATGAGGGATTGTTGTTTTTTCATATGCAAGTTTTAAGTGTAAAAAACAGTTTCAAAAGTTTAGTAGGGGAACAAAAGCTGTCTTCAGAAGGGAAAAGGAAAAAAATTTGCAAAAACGTTTTAGCTACAGAAAGAAATACTTACTAAATAAATAACTAATTAGTGAGTCTTTTATATTTTATAAATGATTAATAGATTTTTATCTTAATCTGTTCCATAGACTCTTATTCTCATTCATACGCTGCAAACAAAACCAATTTATTTTTAAATTTATTTCTGATATTAAAAGTTTATTGTCTTTTTAAATTACAGACTATTAGTATCATAATTTGCAATCAAGCGCTGACAAATTGCAAACAGGTGTCAGCCATTAACCACCATTTTATTGGAAGCTTTGCTATTCTAGTATGAAAAAAATGTGACTGCAGTTTTGCGTGTGGAAAATGAATTACAGTTTTACAACCTCCGGATTTTTATATTCCTGAAAGCCACTTCGTGACCATGATCCTGAAAGGCGATCTTACCATTGGGCGAAGTAGCAAAATCTGGCCAGGTTTTAAACTTACTATTGGCAATCAGGTTTTTCCATTCTTCGCTTCCCTCTTGTATATCCAGGGTTTTGGTACCATTGAAATAAAAGGTGAGGTGTCCATTATTTTGAATAATTCTCACATCGTTCCACTCTCCTACCGGCTTCGGCTTTGATAAAGCAGCTGTGCCGGATATATCGTATAGCAGACCCGCTAAATGATTTTCCTTTTTATTGTCTTCTGCTTTTATATTGTCCAGCACCTGCATTTCCGGGCCGGTAGTATACGTGTTGCTGTACTTAGGGTCTTCTTTTACATTAAAAATAATTCCGCTGTTTCCGCCCTCCGAGATGCGCCACTGCGTAGCAAACTCATAATTTTCATATGCATCGTTTGTAACAATATCTCCCGAGTTTCCGCCGGCTCTTGCAGTAGTGTCCATTACCAAAGCGCCATCTATTACTTTCCAGTTGTCGCTCACCGAATTGCGATTATAAGAGTGCCAGCCGTTAGTGGTTTTACCATCAAATAATAATACCCAACCTTCCTGTTGTTCTTTCGCTGTAAGCTGATTTAGTGTACCATAAGAAGCCACTTTTTTAGTGGAAGAACAAGAATAAAAAACAAACAATAAACAAGCGAGAGGGAGTAAAATTTTGCGCATAAGATATAGCAATTAAACAGTGATGAATATAGTTTAAGGTAGTTAAATATACACTGATTTCTTCAGGAAATTACTTCATAATGTTAATCGAATATAAATAAAATATCATTTGCAAAATCGATTTAGTAAAACTATAAAAATAAAATTTTCCTAAGTGGAACTTCTTTCTATGATAGTAGCTTCCAGTTGAAGCTGTTGCTGCTTTGACTTTTTCTTTACCTTCATTTCTCCCATTAATATATCAATAGCAACTTTTGCAATTTCTTCTGCGGGCTGCTTTACACTGGTGATACCCGGATGATGCAGGTTGAAAATTTCATGATCGTCAAAACATACTACTGCAATGTCTTCCGGAATTTTTAACTGAAGTTGTTTTATACTTTCTAATCCATATACACCCAGGTAATTAGCCGCAAACATTACTGCCTGTGGCTTTGTAGCGGCAAGAAATGAAGCAATCTCATTTACGACTTCTTCTCTTTTTCCGCCGTATTTCGTTTCTAAAATAAGTTGTTTGTTTACCTCAATATTATTTTCCTGCAGGGTTTGTGTATACCCTCTTATTCGTTCTTTCATTTGTATCAATGGAATATCATTACATACAAAACAAATCTTTTTATATCCTTTGTTGATTAAGTGAGTTATACCTTTCGACACGCCATCAAAATTATTCACTAACACATACGGAACTGTAGTGCCGGCAAAATAGCTATCCATTAACACTACCGGCTTTTTGGCTTCCATTAATTTATTAATATCACTTTCCATACCGGCTGTAGGTATAATAAGGTAACCATCTACGTGCGATTGATGCAGGGTTCGGATCAGTTCTTTCCCTTTTACCACATCATTGCCAGTACTGCAATAAATAATTTTATACCCAAAAGCATCCGCTTCGCTTTCAATAATCCGGGCCAAAGACGCAAAAAAACTTCCGGCTATAGTATCTACCATCAAACCAATGATTTTTGATTTACCGGTACGCAAGCTTACTGCTACCCTGTTGGGTTGATATCCTTCTTTCCTGGCTACTTCCTTAATTTTTTCTGCCATTGGGCTGCTGATACGCATTTCTTTTTCTTTTCCATTTAATACAAAAGAAACGGTTGATGGCGAGGCGCCTGCTTGCTTGGCAATATCTTTTAAAGAAACCATACTGGACGGAATAAATAAAATTAATAAAAAGCACGGGCATTGCTACTATTAAAACAAAAAGCCCCAACATTGTGTTGGGGCGTAAATGTATTTGTTGAAATGTATTACTGAATTTCAACGTCAGCACCAGCTTCTTTAAGCTTAGCTACTAAATCATCAGCAGTAGCTTTATCCACACCTTCTTTTACAGGTTTTGGAGCACCGTCTACTAAGTCTTTAGCTTCTTTTAAACCTAAACCAGTTAAGTCTTTTACAATTTTAACTACGTTTAATTTGTTAGCGCCAGCAGCTTTCAATACTACATTGAAAGAAGTTTTTTCTTCAGCAGCAGGAGCAGCACCACCAGCAGCGGGGCCAGCAGCAGCTACAGCGGCAGCAGCCGGTTCGATACCATACTCGCTTTTTAAGATCTGTGCTAATTCGTTAACTTCTTTTACAGTTAAGTTAACCAGTTGTTCAGCAAATGCTTTTAAGTCTGCCATTTTTTACTTTTTAAAACCACCTTCATAGCTTTTAGCTCCGGTGGAATATTTATAATGATGTCTTCACTTATACCCGAAGACGTAGGATTTAATTTAAGTAGCAAACTGCTACGTTCTGCATTTTGCTTTTGCCTATTGAGCTCTTTCTTCCAGTGCTTTTACCAGGCTGGCCAATTTGCAACCTGCGTTCAATGCAGAAATTACATTCTTGGCTGGTGATTGTAATAAGCCGATGATTTCACCAATAAGATCGTTCTTGCTTTTTAAGGTCGTTAAGGTTTTTAACTGATCGTCGCCGGCAAAAATATCACCGTCAATAAATGCTGCTTTTAATGCAGGGATTTCAGCTTTGCTTCCTTTTCTAAAGTCGCTTAAAATTAATGCTGGTTCTTTTGGATTTTCGCTAAATAGTAAGGCAGTTACACCATTTAAGGAATCAAAAACATTTGAATAACGATTGTTATCCAAAGACTCCAACGCCTTTTTTATCAACGTATTTTTTGCCACCTTCATTTCAACTTTTTTGTTGAAACAAATGCTGCGCAATTTATTTACCTGCGCTACGCTTAGCGACTCTGTATTGGTAACATAGAAGTTGTTGTATTGAGAAAACTTCTCTTTCAACGCTCCTATTACTTCGTTTTTTTGTTCTTTAGTCATTGTATTAAGTTTTGACTCACCAAAATTGAAGGCTCCTTAAAAGCCCGCTCCTTTTTGGAGAGGATTTAAGTGAGGTCTTAGTGAACAAAAGTTTTAGTATCTACGGAAATGCCAGGGCTCATAGAACTAGCCATAGTTAAGCCTTTCAGGTACGTACCTTTTGCTGTAGCCGGCTTAGCTTTGATAATAGCGTTAATAAACTCCTGACTGTTTTCGGCAATTTTTTCCGGCGTAAAAGATACGCGGCCTACCGAGCCATGGATAATACCTGCTTTATCAATTTTAAAAGCTACTTTACCACCTTTTACTTCGTTAACTGCTGCTGCTACATCGTTAGTAACCGTACCGGTTTTAGGGTTGGGCATCAGGTTACGAGGCCCTAAAATCTTACCTAATCTACCAATCTTTGGCATCACGGCAGGTGTTGCTACTATCACATCCACATCCGTCCAGCCGCCTTCAATCTTTTGTACAAATTCATCTAAGCCTACATAATCAGCGCCAGCGCTTTTAGCTGCAGCTTCTTGGTCGGGGCCACATAATACCAATACTCTTTTTGTTTTACCGGTTCCGTGCGGTAAATTAACCGTGCCACGAATGGCCTGGTCAGCTTTTTTAGGATCAACACCTAAACGGATATGCAAATCAACAGAAGCGTCAAACTTGGTTGTATTTACTTCTTTTACTAAAGTAGAAGCTTCTTTTAAAGTATATGCTTTTGTCGCATCCACTTTTGCATTTACCGCTTTTCTTTTTTTAGCAATGAAAGCCATTGTTTAATTCTTTTTAAAGGTTCAAAATTATTTTGCAGGGGCTCCTTCTACTGTAAGGCCCATGCTGCGAGCAGTACCGGCTACCATAGAGGCAGCGCTTTCCAGGGTAAAGGCATTCAAATCAGCCATTTTATCTTTGGCAATTTCTTCTACCTGTGCCCAGGTCACTTTGCCCACTTTGTTGCGGTTAGGCTCTTTTGAACCACTTTGAATTTTAGCGGCGTCCTTTAACTGAACAGCTGCAGGAGGCGTTTTAATAACAAAGTCGAACGACTTGTCGGAGTAAACAGTAAGTAATACCGGGAGTACTTTTCCCATTTTGTCTTGCGTCCTTGCATTAAATTGTTTGCAGAATTCCATGATGTTAACACCTTTGGAACCTAATGCCGGACCAATTGGAGGTGCGGGGTTGGCCTGGCCACCCTTTACCTGTAGCTTTACAAAGCCAGAGATTTCCTTTGCCATTTTTCTTCTGATTTATTGGTTCAAGCGACTTTTCATCTCAGCGACTACTTAGTCTCCCAAATTCCTCATTTTTCCATATGTGGAATACTAAAGAACTACTTTGGGGCTGCAAAAGTAGGAAAATTTATTATGAATCAAGAATTATAAATGATGAATGATATGTTAAGTATGGCAGAGGCGAACGGACTTTCTTGTATGCTAATCCTTCTTTTTTCTGAAGTTTAAATAATCAAGATAATAGAGCACTTTAATGGAAAAGTTGTTGTTTTGAGGCGCTCCGATGGTACGGTCTAAATTTTTCATATACCTGTATTCCGTAGCATTATCGCTTGTATAGATCGCATTCTTCCAAACGATATTGATAAAGCTGCCCGGCGCAAACTGCAAGGTATATACCGCATCAATAGTAAAGGCATTATAGTTTACATCCGCATCATTTATATAGCTACCAGTATGTGCTAAGGTTCCATTTTCATTCAATGTAAAAAACTCATGGTTCTGCACTTTGCTCCAGTAATGCCGTGCCCGGAAAGTAATGCCGGACTTATTATTAAAATTATACTTTGATTTTAGAATATTTTCGACCGTGTTACGGGTTCTGCGCCCAAAAATAATTGCATCCCCTGCCATATCAGTAAATCCTGCTTCATTGTAAGACGGCCGAAACCCTAACTCCTGGCCAAGCGAAAATTTATCACTGAACCGGTAGTTGTGAAAGAGATTCAGATTGTAATTCTTACCATGAAAATATTGATATAAACCGACAGTCATATCTGCCCCATAGGAGTACTTTTTAGCATCACTGCTTTGCATCCATAATTCAATGTCGGTATGTGCAGATGACCTGTAAAACCGGTTAGCTACACGGGGTTCATAAAAATCATTTCCCTGCGGATTGTAGCCGATGAAACTTCCAACAAACCAAAGATTTTTTAGCTGCGCATGAGCGTTGATATTGGTTTGCAATTTTTGATAAGCATTTCCATTGAAGCGACGGCTATAATATAAATTATAATTGAGTTGCAGGTTATTAAACCACTTGCTGGGCTTAATCCATTTATATCCCGTCCATAAATAATGGTCGATATAATTGTTATTGAAAAGAATACCCAGATCGTTAATATCATATTTATCATCGGCCACGTCCTCTGATATATTAAAATTCCATCGGCCACCGGTTTTACCAAACCCAAGTGTATGCGAGTATCCAATACTGTTTTTTTCTATATTGCCATATAATTTACTAATAGCAAACTTGCCATTCAAATTGTACGTATTCTTCTTATTGTTAAAATCGAATAAGCCGGCGCTTACGTTGGCATCATAGTCGGAGCCTTTGCGCAGTACATCCGTATTAATAAATGTAATGGAAGAATTATTTTTTAGCGCCTGGTCCAGAACCAATACGTTATAATTAGTTAACGGGCTTACCTGAATTTTCCGCTGATCCTTGCTACCATTTTCTACTACCGCGTACATAGGTTTTGTAATCGCATTAAAAAATCCAATGCCGAGTCCTTTTTTTGTACGGCCGGTAATTTTTGTAGCATTGATCAGTTTTGCTTCAGTAGGGTTTGTAATAAAGTGTTCATTGTCGCTAATATGATTGTAGCTACTGGTTGAATCCTGTACGTCATAATAATGCAACGGCACGCCACCTACCCGCCTGGAGTAAAAAAGATTGCCTTTATTAAATAACTCTGTGCCTTCTGTAAAAAAAGACCGGTTCTCATTATACTTTACTTCAAAAGGGCTCAGGTTTAGTACATGGTTATCACTTTGCACTTGCCCAAAATCCGGAATCAATGTCATATCCAATGTAAAACTTTCATTGATGCCATATTTTACATCCATACCTCCGTTGACAGAAGTAGAAGTATTTTTTATACCACTTGTATTGTATGGATAATGGTTGACATATGCAGAAAAATAAGGAGAAAGCGATAAGCGTACCGGGGCTTTCACTTTTTCAATGCCCGTCCATGCACCTTCTTGTGGCAGCAATCCATTTACATTTGGGCTTACGGGGTTCCAGAATAATTGCTGCCCGGTTTTATTCCGTTTACGTATAATATTCAAGCCCCAGGTTTGTGCATCAATACTATTAAACCGCAGTGCAGAGTATGGAATCCGCATTTCGAACGACCAACCATCAGCGTGTATTTTTGCTTCGCTATCCCATACTGAGTTCCACGAGGCGTCTTCACCGTTCCCTGTATTGGAATATTTGGCATCATACTGCTCGCCATACGGTGTTACAAAAAACCCTTCTCCGTTAATCTTATTATTATACGTATCCAAAAAAACGCCTACAAAATCGTTTACACCAATTTGATCTCTGCCAATGAGTTCCTTTGAAATACTGTCTCTTGTTCGCTCATGGCAGTAACCACCTACATATACTGATGTATTATCGTAAAGTAAATACACTTCTGTACGGCTGGCAGTATCTTCCAGTCTGCCATATTTAGGGCGATATTCAATGAAATTGGTAGCAGGTTTGGTTTCTTTCCATATTGCTTCATCCAGATTGCCATCAATTTTAATAGGAACAGTGATTTTCTTGGCAGGTAATTGCTTTGGCGGCGCCTGCGCTGACAATTTATTGAAGAAGAAAAAAGAAATCAATAAGAAGCAAAGAAAGAAACGCATTGCTATAAGATCTGGTAAAAAATTGTTCGTAAAGGTATACGTGTGAGAGAGAGCGTTTGTTACCGCTTATCAAAATAAAATATACGAATGCCATCTTAAGAATCTCTTAACAAAGTCCTACAAATAAATAATTGAAGTATTTGGATAGCAGATATTAATTGTAGCTGAACATTGCAGAATCATTTGCTCATCTGTATCAGCTTTCTTTTAAAATAAAATCAAATTGGTTCTTCACAGACAAGCCCCATATAATCAAGATTTACTACCGATATAAAACAGAACTATAGCTATACTGCCCAAAAGAAACATTTGGTTGTAAGTACCCATTTTTAAAATGGGTACTTACAACCAAATAAAAAATCCGGCTCAAATGGAACCGGATTATTATATATTAAAATCTTAGTCTAGCTAATCTTTTCAACCTGCATGTAATTTAATTCTACCGGTGTAGAACGACCAAATATTTTTACTGTTACTTTTAGCTTTTTCTTTTCATCATTTACTTCCTCAATCACACCATTAAAGTCGTTAAATGGTCCTTCAATAATCTTAATGGTTTCCCCAATAATGAATGGCTCACTCATGCTAAGGCCACCCGATTCGGCCATTTCATCCATTTTACCCAACATCTTATTTACTTCGGCTTTACGCAAAGCAATAGGATTTTCCTTACCCAAAAAATGAATAACGTTGCTGGTATTTTTTATAGTATCGCGTAGATCATCTCCCAACTTTCCATCTGCAATTTCAATCATTACATAGCCTGGATAATAGTTACGTTCCCGCATCACTTTTTTGCCATTCTGTACTTTATATACTTTTTCTACCGGCAAAAAAACCTGCTTTACAATATTATCCCACCCGCTCCGAGACACCTCTTTATCAAGGTATTCTTTAACCTTACGCTCCTTACCGCTTACTACACGCAGCACATACCATTTAGTTTCCTGCTGTTGCTCTTGCGGAGCATTTTGAGTTGCTGCTTCCATTTGTTAAAACAATTTATAAACAAAGCTTAATCCACCATGTGCCACCAGGTCCATAACATATATTAAGGCCGTGGTTATCAAGGTAGCTGCCAACACAATCATAGTAGATTGCTGCAACTGTTCCCAATCAGGCCAGGTTACTTTCTCAACCAGCTCTTTGTACGAATCGCGGAAATAATGTGATATTTTGTTCATGTTCGATGTTTTAGGTTGAGACCAAGGTAAAGCAGTAAAAATTTCTTTTTAAACCTTAGCCTTAATCCCTTCCTTATTTGCACGGGCACCTGGATTCGAACCAAGATCAACGGTTTTGGAGACCGCTATTCTGCCGTTGAACTATGCCCGTAGAAAGCTAAAAGCTATTAGCGCAGGGCTAACAGCTTTTAGAACTATATTGTAAAGATATAAATATCTTTTACAAAGCCATACGGCAAAAAGCTAAAAGCTTAAAGCTTGCTGACTTATTTTATTATTTCTGTAACCTGACCGGCACCCACGGTACGTCCGCCTTCGCGAATGGCAAATTTCAAACCTTTTTCCATCGCAATTGGCATAATCAATTTTACAGACAAGGAGGTGTTATCACCAGGCATCACCATTTCAGTACCTGCTGGTAATTCTACTTCGCCTGTTACATCCGTAGTACGGAAGTAAAACTGAGGACGGTATTTGTTAAAGAACGGAGTATGACGGCCGCCTTCTTCTTTGCTTAATACGTAAACTTCGCCTTTAAACTCGGTATGCGGAGTAATAGAACCTGGCTTACAGATTACCATACCGCGGCGTATTTGAGATTTTTCAATACCACGTAATAATAAACCTGCATTATCGCCGGCTTCACCTTCATCCAACAGTTTGCGGAACATTTCTACACCGGTTACTACTGAATTTAACGGAGCCTCAATTAAACCCACAATTTCAACACCCTCACCTACTTTAATACGACCTCTTTCAATACGGCCAGTAGCTACAGTACCACGACCAGTAATAGAGAATACGTCTTCCACAGACATCAGGAATGGCATATCAACCGGACGAGGAGGCAATGGAATATAAGAATCTACTGCATCCATTAATTGGTCAATAGCACCTACCCATTTAGCATCTCCGGCTAAAGCACCGGTAGCAGAGCCTTGGATGATTGGAGTATTATCGCCATCAAAACCATTTTTTGTTAATAGTTCACGAATTTCCATTTCAACAAGCTCTAACAGTTCAGGATCGTCCACCAAATCTACCTTGTTCATGAAAACTACCATGCGGGGTACACCTACCTGGCGGGCCAAAAGGATATGCTCTCTTGTTTGAGGCATCGGTCCGTCTGTAGCTGCCACAACTAAGATAGCACCGTCCATTTGAGCAGCACCCGTAATCATATTCTTTACATAGTCAGCGTGGCCAGGGCAGTCCACGTGAGCATAGTGGCGGTTAGCCGTTTGATATTCTACGTGAGCCGTATTAATAGTGATACCTCTTTCTTTTTCTTCAGGTGCACCATCAATTTCATCGTATTTTTTTGCCTCTGCCAAACCCTTCTTAGAAAGAATGGTAGTAATAGCAGCGGTCAAAGTGGTCTTACCGTGGTCTACGTGACCGATGGTACCAACGTTAACGTGAGGTTTATCCCTCTTAAAATTCTCTTTTGCCATCTTTATCGGTTTTTAGTTGTGGAGTTACAAATTTTAATTTATCAATCAATACCAGCTACCAAAGGTAAATGGTTATTTATGTTACCGGCAACATTTCTGCTATTAAGCTTTTGTTGCACATTTCAGCTTTAAGCTATCAATAATCAACATCCGGATATCAGGTATTACCTGAAGCGTTTGGCTGAA
>JAICHT010000020.1 GCA_025924755.1 Chitinophagaceae bacterium
AAAGCAAAAAAGTAAACCTATAAATATATATGAAGTATCAAAAAGAAGTTTTACCCATTATAGAACCGAAAGATATTATTGTTGGTGAAGCAACGGCGCCGGTAACTATTGTAGAGTTTGGCGACTATGAAAGTGAAGCCTGCGCAAAAGCCAATGAAGCGGTGAAGAAGTTGCTGGATGTATATACTGGTAAAGTAAAATTTATATTTCGTCATTTTCCCATGTTAAGCATCCATCAAAAAGCACACAAAGCTGCAGAAGCTGCTATTGGTGCCGGACAGGAAGGCAAGTTTTGGGAAATGCACCAAACACTTTTCGCTAACCGCCGCAACCTTGGAGTAATCAGCTTAAAATCATACGCGAAAGAAAGTGGCGTTACCAATAAAAAGTATCTGGAAGATTTGATTAATGGCGTATATGGCTGGAACGTTCAGGCCGATCTAAAAGAAGGACTTCAATTAGGCGTAAGAGATATTCCTGCTTTTTTCATTAATGGAAAAAAGTTTGAACAGGAACCTACGTATGAAAAATTAAAAGCCCAGGTAGAAACACTGCTGCATAGCGAAAAAGAAATTGCATCAAAACCTTTAAAAAAGCAGCGGGCTTAATAGAACTGAAAGTGTTGCAAGTGATAGGATAGGGATATTACTTGTGACATCTTTCTTAATTGCATTAGTTTTGCACTATGCTAAAAGGAATTGCAGCAATTTTTTTACTGTTGGCTTTGATGGTTCAAACCTTTAGTAAAACTGCAATCTTCTTTAACTTTTTTGCCAACCAGTCTTATATTACCAAAGTACTCTGCGAAAATAAAGATAAGCCGCAATTGTATTGTTGTGGTAAATGCCAGTTAAGGAAAAGCCTGCGTCAGGAAGAAAATTCCGAAAAACAAAATGAAGAGCGCAAGCAAAAAATTAATATGGATATAGCGCTTCTTTCTTCTTTCTTTCCTTATCAGTCCACCATAGTAAGTTCCATCGTATTGTATCCTGCAAAGTTCGCTGCTTACGCAGTACAACATCCTGATAGTATTTTTCATCCTCCCTGCGATTAATGTATGTACAGATAATTAAGCAATGAAAGAGCAACGCTTCTTTTCATTCCGTCGTATTTACATTTTAGCAACTCTCAAAACTCTGGTATGAAATCCAAAAAAATACTATTCATTATTGTTCTTTTTACGTGTATCACTTCTTCAATCTATGCCTGCGATATTTGCGGCTGCGGGTTGGGTAATTACTATATTGGCCTGGTGCCGCAGTTCAATAAAAAGTTCATTGGCCTGCGTTATCAGTATCATACTTTTCACACACAGCTGGCTTCAGATAAATCGCAATACAGCAACGATTATTTTCAAAGTGTCGAACTGTGGAGTGGTATCAATATAGGCAAACGTTGGCAGGTGCTGGTTTTTGTTCCTTACTCTTTTAACAGGCAGGTTTCAGACGACGGTATTAAAACCTCTCATGGCCTGGGCGATGTAGCCGCTATTGCCAACTACTCGCTTTTAGAAACTTCCTCGCTCAACAAAAACAATAAAATGGTATTTCAGCAACTATGGGTAGGAGGCGGCATTAAGCTGCCCACAGGAAGAGCTGATATTGACCCGAATGCGGATGACCTGGTAGCATTGGCCAACTCGCAACTTGGCTCAGGCAGTACCGATTTTATGCTGAATGCAGCTTACTCCCTTCATGTGGATAAAATAGGAGTTAGTACAAATCTTACCTATAAAATTAATACGGCTAACAAAGATTCTTACCGGTTTGGAAACCGGCTTTCCTCCAACAGCTTTGTATCTTATTCTATTAAAGCAAAAGCGGTAGTACTTACACCCAACGCAGGTATCCTGTACGAAAAGATGGCCGTCAATCAATTAAAAGGTGCAAAAGTAGATCAGACAGGCGGCTATGGAGCATCAGGCGCTGTGGGCCTGGAAATAAGCGCTGGTAAAACAAGCATCGGGTTCAATGTTCAGGCGCCTATTGCTCAAAATTTTTCTGATGGACAAACAAAAAGTAAGTTGGGCGGAATGATGCATGTGACGCTGGCGCTTTAAGCTTATTACCTTTTTATATTGATAATAAAACTGGCTTTTAAAAGCTGCTTTTATTGACGCGTACATGTATCAGATGTATTCCGTTATTGTCACTTACACTACCTATATTTCATTTGAAAATTCTAATTAATTATTGTAATTTACTTTACGCCTCTTTCTAACTAAAACCAGTGCTGTACTTTTTGACTACTGCTTGAGATAAATTTTTTTAAACCAAAACAATACATCAATGAAAAAGTTATCAGCACTAGCGGCAGTTATAGCCCTGCTCACTCTTTGCATTACTTCCAATGCACAAACAAACAACACTAAAGAAAAGAAAACCAAAGGCAGTATGAATGCCTCTATGGACATGCCCTACACCGCCACGTATTCCTCTAAGTTTGAAATGGGCAATCCTAAATATTCAGCAATCGTATTGAACGCCTGGAAATCTTATGACGACAACAACTTTGGTAATTTAAGCGATATGGTTTCGGATACCGTGAATGCGGTACTTCCTGACGGAACCTTATTAAAAGGCAAAGAAAATTTTATCAATGGTATTAAAGGCTACCGGGGCGGATTTTCTGCTGCCAGGAGCGAAGTTGTTGCATATATACCCGTAAAAAGTTTGGATAAGAAGGATGATATTGTATTTATCTGGGGCGATGAAACAGATACCAAAACCGATGGAAGCACACAAAAGGTAGACCTTCATGAAGTATGGGCTTTTAATAAAGATGGTAAACTAACCTTCTTTAAACAATTTATAGGCAAGTCGCCGGAAGAACCTAAGTAACCTGCAGAAGCCTGTTATTGAAGCGAAGTATCTTGTTAGCGCCACTTTCAGATGCTTCGCTTTATTTATAAAAATTCTTAAACAAAGTCAGTACGTTACCGATAGTAAAAGAAGTAAATTGAAATGGAAAAACTTTTCGTTTCAGCAACTTTACTATGCAGCATCAAAATGCCAATATCATAAAATTTAAAGAATTAAAGTATATTGAAGTCCTAACCTCTTACTATGGAACGTCGCCGTTTTATTAAAAAAAGTTTTGTGGCTGGCTCAACCACTTTACTATCCGCGCCTTTGATATCTACGCATCACGAACCGCTACCGCAGTTATCGGATGATGCGCCATTTCATTTAAATTATGCCATACACGACGGTATGTTTAAAAATAGTGCCGGCCCCGATTTTATTGACCAGATAAAGTTTGCTTATACTAAAGGTTTCAGGGCTATTGAAGATAATGGCATGATGAGCCGTCCGGCCGATCAGCAGAAAAAAATAGGAGATGCGCTGACCTCTTTGGGTATGAAGATGGGTGTGTTTGTATTGGAGTTTGATAAATGGCCACTGAGCACTTCACTTACTTCGGGCGACAAAACCTGGAAAGAAAAATTTTTGCAATATTGCAAAGATGCGGTGGAAGTAGCCAAACGATGTAACGCTTCCCTGATAACCGTTGTGCCTGGAAATTACGAAAGAAGCCTGTCAGAGGCTTATCAAACGGCTCACGTATTAGATGCGTTAAGGCAGGGGGCTGCTATTTTTGAACCGCATAATTTAGTGATGGTGTTAGAGCCATTGAGCGATACGCCGGATTTGTTTCTGCGCCATTCCGACCAGGCATATGCTATGTGTAAAGCGGTAAACAGTCCATCCTGCAAAATACTGTTTGATATATATCATATGCAGCGGAACGAAGGAAACCTTATCAGCAATATCGATAAAGCATGGGAAGAAATTGGCTATTTTCAAATTGGTGATAATCCCGGCCGCAACGAACCTACTACTGGCGAAATCAACTACAAAAATGTTTTCAAGCATATATACAACAAAGGCTACAAAGGTATATTGGGTATGGAACACGGCATAGCCTTGCCTGGCAAAGAAGGAGAGGCCGCGCTGATAAAAGCTTATCGGGAAAGCGATAATTTTACAACAGCAGCTAAGTAATTTTTATAGTAGAAACGTTTTAAAATAATCGTGGTTGAATAGGAACCGGCTCCTTTAAAGCCAGTCCACAATGGGTGTTAATTTGCTGCACCCAATATGAGGCCAATTCGGGTACCGCTGCTGTATGACCCGGATGTAAAAACACATATACTTCTTCCATACCGGCATCTATCCATGGTTGTATATGCTGCACCCATTCATCCGTGCGGCTGTAAGAAGTAGGATGAATTGCATTGCATACAAAACGCAAGAATAGTTTAGGCAGGGTAATATGCATATGCACGACATCCCTTCTGCCTGGTGCATCGGTAATAACAGCTCCTATACCCAAATCGTAAAGTGTAGTAAATAAAATTTCTTTTTCTTTCATATCACTGAACCATGCCGGGTGCCGCACTTCTAAAAAGAAAGTAAGGTGTTTGGGCAAAGCAGCTAAATAATCAAACAGCACCTCTTTGTTATCGGGTGAAAAGGTTTCGCTTAATTGTAAAAAGACGGGGCCTAAATGATTTTCAAAAGCAGTAATACTTTGCAGAAAAGCATCGGTTAAACCGTCCGTATTCTGAAAGCCGCTATGATGGCTGATTTGCTGCGGAAACTTCGGGCAAAACCTGAAATCTTTTCCGGATGCAGGTGCTGCCCATTGCCGCATAACAGCTGGCGTATAAATATTATAGTGAGTGGCGTTTAATTCTATTGCATTAAAATGTTGCGGGTATAACTGGCGGTACTGGCTGGCAGAAGTGTTAAGTGGATAGATGCTCCCATTCCAGCTGGCATCACCCCAATGTGCTGAACCAATATAAACCTTTGGCTGTGCGGCACGTATGCCGGGCAAAACCAATGTATTCATAAAAGGTTCTGGTGGTAAATGCAAATCAATTGCGGCTAATTTACTTGCCGGTACTGCACCAAATTTCATGATAGCGCAAAATTACTATCACTACAGCATATTAAATTTTTACTTCAACAGCTTTCATCTTTTGCAGCATTAAATTGGGTTTGCATTTGCAAACTAGTATCGCTAAAGTTTATACCACGAGACGTTGCGTTTAACTTTTTAAAATGATATGGCGATTGTTTTAAACAAGCAGGAGTAAGGCATGCTCATTGCAGACGCATTTGAAACAATATGGTATGGCAAAAGCTGCAAAAAAGAAAAGTGATAGCGCCGGGAAAAATACGTTGGGTGTGAAAAATTCGTTGGTCAATAATATTAATGCCAAAAAGAAAAAAGGCACTGCACATAGCAAAAAAGACACTACAGTTTCTAAAGAATCCTATAAAGAAATGGAAGAAGGTTGGGATAAGAAATACAAGAAATAAATTTTGGGATACAGATATTATTTTTTGTATCAAACTGCATAACTGCTTCGGCTGAAGTTGCGTCGCATCTTTGTACCATGTATTGCTATTCTTCTTTTTTAATGGCTTCCTGCTCCATTCTCTTTCCTACAAGATACCCAATAACAGCGCCCAGCAAAGCACCTACCGCTAACACCCAATATGTGTTGTTGGCGGCAAAGAAAGAAATGATCAATCCAAAAGCGCCAAATAGTAAAGCCCATAATGTTCTGCCTTTTGTGCGTTGGGCAGCGGGTATACCGGCAGCTTTTTTATACTCGTGATGGCCGTGACGTTTTCTGCTTTGCGGCATAGCAATTTTTGCAAAAGTTACTACTTATTTATATTACTATGTAGTATAGGATACAACTATGCTTTAAAAAAGAGTGTTGCGAAACAGCTGCATTTAGTAAGTGCAACGTGTGTTGCAAAATGCTTGTGCAAATAATAGGCTTTTAGTACCTTGGCATAAACGTAATTACCATGCAAACGCTGTTTGATGCTACCACCGATGCGCAACTTATATCCCGTGTTGAGGCCCTGCATAAGGATTCTCAACCACTATGGGGCAAAATGAGCGTGGCGCAAATGCTGGCGCACTGCCAGTCATTTTTTGAATTGTATTTTGGCGAGCTAAAGCTTAAGCAATCCATTATCGGGCGGCTGTTTGGAAACATGGCAAAGAAAAGATTACTTACAGAAAAACCCATGTCTAAAAACCTGCCTACGGCAAAGGAATTTATTGTAAATGACAAGCGGGATTTTACTATTGAACGCGAAAAAATTATCAGTTGGCTTAACCGATTTGCTAAAGAAGGGAAAGCCGTTTCTCCGCCTATACATCCGTTCTTTGGCCAATTAACGGCAGAAGAATGGGGCAAACTGGCTTACAAACATTTAGATCATCATTTGCAGCAATTTGGCGTTTAGCTTTTTATTCCATGATCTGCTCCAGGTGCGTAAGCTGGCCATCTTTTGTCATGCCTTCTATAATTACACGAAACGATTCGCTAACGTCATTATTATAAAATGAAAGTGTAACGGTATGCTTTCCTGGCGAAGTGATGATCCTTGGATTCCAGTATAAAGTAGTACGTACATCCCGCTGCTCATTTCGCGGATCAAAAGTGCTGTAGTTGGGCGAGTAAAACTCTTTTATTGGCGTATATGCCGTAATAGTATTGCTGGCAAGCCCTTTCCCGGCTGCTTTTTGCACATCGCCGCCCCTGCGGGTGTAAATGGCAATTGCGCCACCGGCACCACCGCCCGTTGCCCCCATAAAAGGCGGACGCAATACTTTTACATAAGCTACATCGGCCATATTTACCGAAGAAAGCATACTGGCATCAGTAGGCACTTCATCCAGGAAAAGCTGTGGTGTGCTGCCCCGCCATTGCAAAGTAGTACTGGCACCCGTAGTATTAATTAGAAGGCCGGCTACCCTGCCTTGCAAGTAAGTAAATATGCTGGGGTACGATGAAGCGGAAGCGTCGTTCACCAAATCAAACTGGTAACCGTCGCCACCCTGAAACAAACCGGATGTATATTTTTGATCCAATACTTCCACCGGCGATTTCGTTTTTGCCTTTACCGTTACGGTTTCTAACGTTTTACCTTTTAAAAGCTCCTGCAACTGAAGGTTTTCCTGCGCCAGCAGGTAATGCCGGTAAGCACCGGTGGTATCAAAAACAGGAGAGAAAAGAAGAAAATTTTTGCCGGCGGTTGTATAGTTAAATGCGGGAAGCCGGTTATTCATAAAATGCACCTCAGCGCCGCTCAGCGCCTTCATTTTTTGAAACTGATAATACACATTCAGCGTATCAAAAAATATTACGTTCGGATCATTAAATGTTCCGTCCGTATGTAATGACTCTACCAGCATTTTGTTAGAGGAATCTTTTTGTTTTATAATAACGATCAGGTTCCCGGCTTCCCGCATTTCGGAAGGGGTAATGCCATATACTTTACCGGAAAGCGTGAGGTAAGCTGTGTCTTTCGGAAAAGTAATAACCGGAAGTTTTCCTTTTGCCACATCTTCCCATTTAAAGCGCCGCCAGCCATGGGTAAGCATTACAAGGTCCAGGTTTCGATTAATAATATCACTGTTGCCGGAAAAATAATACCACGGATTGTATACGTGTCCTTTAATATCGCCGGTTAAAAGAAGATGCGATATGATATTGTCACTGCTGTCACTTTCTATACCGGCATCTGTTACAGCTATTGAAAGATTTGCTTCCATGCTGTCCGGAACCGTTATTTGTATTTCGTCTTTTGCCCGTTTGCTTAATCCCCAATGTTGTACTTCCATCGTGGTAGGGAAGGCGTATTCGTGATTATTGACATAGGTAATCCGTTCGGCAATGGCGTTCCAGTTGTTATCAAAAAGGGTAATGGTTAATATGCCGGTCGGGAGTTCAGCCGTAGGTATCACTTCACTTTTAGTGGCCGCTGTTGTTAAATCTACCGTGGTTTTAAATACCATATGCTGGTGCATAGTACCCACCAGGTGCACGGTTTTTAAATTGTCTCCTACATCATTGGTGCGGTTGATCGTAAAGATGCGTTTAGTGCCGGATATGCCTATCTGCATGGATAAACCACTTGCTTTGATATTAGGCAGTGCTGTAGTATGTTCCGCTCCTTTTGCATCTTTCCATTTTGCTGTATAAGCAACGCCGGGTTTAGGTATCAGGAAAAAATAGCCCATCCCATCGTGTTGCGCATGTAACGAATCTACTACCGATGTGCCGCTTACTATCATGCCCTTTACCTGCACGGGCCTGCCCCATTGATCAGCCGCTTTAAATGCAATTTTATTGTTAATACCAGCAACCATATCACCACCTTCCGGAAAGAATTGCAGCGATGGGATAATGGTAATTTTAGACGATGTAGCTGTAGGGTTTTTTGCAAGTATGCGAATGTCTTTGCTATATAAAAAAGAGGAATCAAAATTCAGCATCCAGCGGGTGTAGGCCCGTACATGAACCATATTGCCAGTATAGGAAGCCGGTATATCAAACTGTCCATTCGATGTGGCATCTACAACAGGAGATACGGTGTGCGACAATACTTTTCCATTGTCATCTACCCAATCTACATACAAGGTTTTACTATCTGGCGAAGGAAGGATGCCTGCCATCAGGTATGCTTTAAACCATATTGTTTCACCGGCATAGTACGATGATTTATCGTAATGCAGGTACATACGCTCCTGCTGGTATTTATCGGCATATACTGCCAGCGTAGAATCCAGTTTTTGTGCATGGATATGTGTAGAAAACAAACTAATACAACTTATAAAAATGAGGCGGAATATAAAAAGATGGGTTGCTTTTTTCATGAGTGATTACATCTGTTCTAAGAAGGCTGTTAAGGTACAGCAAGATAGGTAATAGGGAAAGATGTTAACAGTTCCACAACAAATAATAAAGACAATACTATTGTTGTAGGAGATTTCAAGATACTGTATTTAATATTGGAAAAGAATTTAGCGGATCTGTCATGAGGAACGAGGCATCGATACTTTAATCAGCTACTTCACTAAGCTTAGCATGACAATTCTATAGTAATTAATAATATGCACAGTATAAAAATTAATTCAGGCAAAGAAGCTACATATTCCTTCGGTATTGGCCGCCCACTTCGTACAAGGCATGCGTAATTTGCCCAAGTGAACAATATTTAACCGTTTCCATTAATTCGGTAAAAATATTTTCATTGTTTACAGCGGCTACTTTTAACCGCTCCAAAGCGGCTTCACGCTTCACTTCGCTGCGTTTCCAGAAGGCGTGCAGGTTTTGTATCTGCTGCTCTTTTTCTTCATTGGTACTTCGGATCACTTCATTAGGTAAAATGGTAGGACTTCCTTTTTTACTCAAAAAGGTGTTGACACCTATCAACGGCAGTTCGCCGGTATGTTTCTGATGCTCGTAGTATAAACTTTCCTCCTGGATTTTATTTCGCTGGTACATACGCTCCATAGCGCCTAATACGCCACCTCTTTCGTTGATGCGGTCAAATTCTGCCAGTACGGCTTCTTCTACCAAATTGGTCAATTCTTCAATAGCAAAAGAACCCTGTATAAAGTTTTCTGTCTTTACTGTTCCTAACTCTCTATTGATAATGAGCTGAATCGCCATTGCCCGGCGCACACTTTCCTCAGTTGGTGTAGTAATCGCTTCATCGTAGGCATTGGTGTGCAAACTATTGCAGTTGTCATATATAGCATATAAAGCTTGCAGTGTTGTACGGATATCATTAAAATCTATCTCCTGCGCATGCAGGCTGCGGCCGCTGGTTTGAATATGGTATTTTAATTTTTGGCTGCGGTCGGCTCCTTTGTATTTGTATTTAATGGCCTTAGCCCAGATACGGCGGGCTACCCGGCCTATCACACTATATTCCGCATCCATACCATTGCTAAAAAAGAACGATAAGTTAGGTGCAAAATCGTCAATATGCATACCGCGGCTTAAATAATATTCTACATACGTAAAGCCGTTGGCTAATGTAAATGCCAGTTGTGTAATAGGGTTGGCTCCGGCTTCGGCAATATGATAACCCGATATGGAAACACTATAAAAGTTACGCACCTTCTGGTCAATAAAATACTGCTGTACATCGCCCATTAATTTCAATGCAAACTCGGTAGAAAAGATGCAGGTATTTTGCGCCTGGTCTTCTTTTAAAATATCGGCCTGTACGGTGCCGCGTACCTGCGATAGCGCTTGTGCTTTTAACTGCTGGTATATATCCTGAGGCAATACTTCATCACCACTTAATCCCAGCAACTTTAACCCCAAGCCATTATTACCCGCTGGCAATCGTTCGGGAGATGAAGGGTTGTAATAGCAAGGTTTATTTTGAGACTTAAATTTTTCATTTTGAATTTTCGTTACTTCATCCCACAAACCATTTTGCTCAATATATTTTTCGCATTGCTGATCAATCGCCGCATTCATAAAAAACGCCAACAGTATCGGCGCCGGACCATTGATGGTCATTGATACGGATGTTTTCGCATCGCACAAATCAAAACCGCTGTACAATTTTTTAGCATCATCTATTGTAGCAATGCTTACGCCGCTGTTGCCTACTTTGCCATATATATCGGGCCGGTAAGCCGGGTCTTCACCATATAGCGTTACACTGTCAAACGCAGTGGACAAGCGGATAGCAGGCTGGTTGAGCGATACATAATGAAACCGTTTATTAGTACGCTCCGGACCGCCTTCACCCGCAAACATCCGCGTAGGGTCTTCGCCCTGGCGTTTTAATTCAAACACACCGGCAGTATATGGAAACTCGCCCGGAATGTTTTCCTGCAATTGCCAGCGCAGCACATCACCCCAGTCTTTATATTTAGGCAATACTACTTTGGGAATGTGTGTGCCACTTAACGAAGTAGTAGTAAGCGCTTGCCTGATCATTTTATCGCGAACCTGGTATTCAAAAAAGTCGGCAGTATATTTTTTTTGCACCTGCGGCCATTGTTCCAATAATTTCCGGCATTCGGGATGCAGTTGTTCTTCGTATTTTTTTTTGAATGCGAGTAATTCCTGAATCGCACTGCTTTCCTTTTCGCTAAGGACGCCTGTTACCTGGTATAGTTTGGAAGCTATCGCACATTGTTCCTGTACCCAGGCATCATAGCTGCGGTTATTATCTGTTATTTCGGACAAGTATCGAACCCGTTTTGGAGGAATTATTTGCGATTTTGTAGCCGTGTCCTTTATATGCACTGGCTCTTGTATATCGCCAAAAATAATTCCCGTTTTAGATGTTACTTTCTGTATTATTTTTTGAAATAATTCGTTGACACCTGCATCATTAAACTGTGAAGCTATTGTTCCTATTACAGGCAGTTCTGCATCAGTAGCTGTCCATAAAGCATGATTGCGTTTGTATTGTTTTCGTACATCGTGCAACGCATCTAACGCACCGGCTTTGTCAAATTTATTAATAGCTATAATATCGGCATAGTCCAGCATATTAATTTTTTCCAGTTGAGAAGCAGCGCCATATTCCGGTGTCATTACAT
Organism: Chitinophagaceae bacterium; assembly: GCA_025924755.1. Taxonomy (GTDB): domain Bacteria; phylum Bacteroidota; class Bacteroidia; order Chitinophagales; family Chitinophagaceae; genus Flavisolibacter. Next base: position 11,395 of record JAICHT010000020.1, read on the forward strand.
ATAAGCTGATGTCACAATAATCTAATATGGACGCATCACTTTGCCCTACGCCGGCACTTTCTAAAACAATAAAATCATAGCCGGCTTCCCGGCAGATATCAATTGCTTCCTGTACATATTCACTCAATGCTTTATCGCTTTCACGTGTAGCCAGCGAACGCATATAGGCTCGTGGGGAGGAAATGCTGTTCATACGGATGCGGTCGCCTAATAATGCGCCGCCCGTTTTTTTCTTGGAGGGATCTACCGAAATAACAGCAATGGTTTTATCGGTAAACGTATGCAAATACCGTCTTACGATTTCATCCGTTACACTGCTTTTGCCAGCGCCACCCGTTCCGGTGATTCCTAATACAGGAGATGTGGATGGTTGGCCATTGGTTGTGAGTGCATCGGAAGCTATTAATGCTGAACGGTGCACTTGCCCGTTTTCCACATTTGTAATTAGTCGCGCTACCTGCCGTACATCCTTTACTTCACCCAGATTCATGGGTTTTTTATACTGGCCATTACCGTTCAGCGGGAAATCACATTTTGCAATTACGTCTTCAATCATTCCTTCCAGGCCCATCTTTCTGCCATCGTCCGGCGAATAAATACGGGTAATACCATAGTTCTGCAATTCTTCAATTTCCTGCGGCAGAATAGTGCCGCCACCACCACCAAATATCTTGATGTGGCCGCAACCAGCTTCGTTCAGCAAGTCTTTCATGTACTTAAAAAATTCTACGTGGCCGCCCTGGTAAGAGGTAATAGCAATGCCTTGTGCATCTTCTTCAATAGCGCATTCTACAATTTCGTGCACACTGCGGTTGTGGCCTAAATGAATAATTTCAGCACCCTTACTTTGTAAAATACGGCGCATGATATTGATAGCAGCATCGTGCCCGTCAAAGAGTGATGCGGCTGTAACAATGCGAACTTTATTATGAAGTTGATGGTTCATATGGTAGCAAACAATTGGTACAAAGGTAAAACACAATTGTGCCGTTTTGTACTCTTGTGCTTTATTTAAGATTCTGCCTGAAATTTAAATAATTCAAAATCAATACCTTTTTACAGCAGTATAATTGTTTGTCATTCTTTTTTTTATAAAATAGTTAAAAGAAACTATATTGTGCTAACTACCGTGAAGAAACTAGCTGCCATAGTATTGCTTCTTTTGCTATTGTTTAACCTTGCCGGTTACAAACTGTGGTTCTATTATGTGCAGGAACAATCAGATGCTCAACTGGTTTCTAACCTGGATCGCCAGCTTTATAACAATCAAGATTTAATTACCCTTCAAATACCACTTTCGCTTCCCTATCAAACCGATCAAAAAGATTTTGAAAGAGTAGACGGAGAAATTAAACTCAATGGACAGGTTTATAAATATGTAATGCGAAAAGTACAGCAAGGTAAACTGATAGTACTTTGTTTGCCCGACCGTGCTAAAACGCGGTTAGAAACTGCTAAAGATGATTTCTTTAAACTGACCAATAGCTTGCAAGCCGGAACACCTGTTAAAAAGTCAGCGAATTCGAATACTCTTTCTTTAAGTAATTTATTGAGCGAGTTTGATACCCAAGGGCAAAACTGGTTATTGAAACCCTTTATCAAAACAATAAAATATACTAATTCTCCTAACAAGGTTAATTATGCAACCCGGTCATTACAACCTCTCGATCAGCCTCCTGAAATGTTCATGATGTAGTAATTACAAAATCATATAGGCGCCTTCCAGAGGTGCTAAACATTTATTCTAATAATGACTATCTGTGCTGCAAACATTCATAGCACAGATACATTCTATGCTGCTTCCTTATAGTTATTATATGCTATGATAGGCTTATAGGGCAAGCAATTACAACATGAACTAACATGAAAAAAATATTGATATTACCTGCCATGCTGGTGGTGTTGACGCATACCCATGCACAAATGCCGGATGATGGCTTTACCATGAAAAAAGGCGAATTATGCCTTGTAGCCGGTTATGAACAGAGTGCCTGGAAAGAGTATTGGGAGGGCACTCGTCTTCGTCAAAATGAAAATGTCGGCATGTTTACGTCCAAAGCCTTTATGCCTATGGCAGGCTTTGGCATTACAGATAAATTAATTGTATTTGCATCACTACCTTATATAAATAACAGTTCCAGTGCTGGTTATATGGAAGGGAAAAAAGGTTGGCAGGATGTATCCGCCAGCGCTAAATACCAGTTGTTGCAGAAACAAAGCAAGGCACTCCTTTTTCGACTTTTCGGAACGGCTGGCTTCTCTTTACCAGTGACGCATTACCCTCCTGACTTTTTACCCTTTTCCATTGGTATTGGCAGTAAAACAGCGCAGGCACGCCTCATAGCCCACACGGTTGTAAATAATCATTTTTTTACCACGCTGCAAGCCGGGTATATTGCCAGGGCCAATATAAAAGTAGACCGCATCACATATTATACTGACAAGCAATATTATAGCAACGAGATGCGGATACCCGATATGGTAGAAGGCAGTGTACAAGCCGGGTACACCAGTAACCGGTTTCGTGCCGATGTGCATTACCGCACGGCCCAAAGCACCAGTGGCAGTGATATACGCTTAAATGATATGCCTTACCCGGGTAATAAAATGAATATGCAAATGGCAGGCGTATATGGCTTATTGTGGGTACCGGGTGTAAATGGTTTAGGCATTGGCGTAACAGCCGATAAGGTTTTTGCCGGAAGAAATGTAGGCAAAGCATTTATGTGGATGGCCGATGTGCAATATGTATTCACCCCTTTTAAAAAGAAGTAACATGCTCCTGAAAAATAATTATTTATACTCACTGATCCTACTTGCTACAATAACCATCATCGCTTGTAAAAAAGAAGTGAACGAACGAACGGCACCCGAGTTTAAAGCCACTGCTATTGATGCCAATGGTGGTGATTGGGAAACCGTTTTATTAACCAATAGTAGCGAAGTTTCCATACCGGCTCCTGATGCTGTAAACAGCAGTGCTTATCAGGCAGAAATGACACAGATAGCCCAATTGCAAGGCAACTTATCTTACAACGATAAAAAGATAATCAATACCTGGAAGAGCAGTGGAATGGTTAAGTGGAATGAAATGGCGCGGGCCTTAGTTGCAAAATACAACCTGCCGCCCGAAGCCAACCCAGATGGTACGTACCCGGCACCCAGTGCGGCCAATCCCGGCGCTTACCCCAAATTTCCATTTGCCAATCCTCCGTATGCATCACGGGCTTATGCTTATGTAAGTACTGCGTTGTATGATGCTTTAGTAGCTTGCTGGAAATACAAGTTTCAATACAACCGCAAAGCACCTTCCGTAAACGACAGCCGGATAAAAGCACTCGAAACCCTACAAACCGATTTGCCTTCTTATCCTTCTGAAGATGCCGTTGTAGCACAGGTAAATTACCGGTTGCTGAAAGTATTTTTCCCGTTAGACTCAGTACAACTGCTGCAAATGGCCACGGAACAGAAAAAGGCAAAGCTGCTCTCAGGGGCTGCCAGTGCAACCGATATTGCAGCAGGTGATGCTATTGCTAACTATGTGGCCACTAAGGCGCTCGCCAGAACTAAAACAGATGGTATGAGCCTGGCTGCCGGTAATCCTACGTTATGGGCAGAACTGGAAAGTAAGGCTGTGGCAAGAGGCGCTACCACACCCTGGAAGAGTTTAGAAATACCGGTCCGCCCGGCAATGCTTCCGCTTTTTGGAAATGTAAAAATGTGGAACATCAGTAGCGAACAACGGGACTCCTTACGTCCGCCACCACCACCGCCTGTTGGCTCGGTACAATTTCTAACGGCTTTAAATGAAGTGAAGCATTATGCTACACATCCATCAGGAGAAACATGGCGCATAGCTATGTACTGGAGCGATGGTGTAGGTACATATACGCCTCCCGGCCATTGGAATGAAATTGCCTGTAATTTACTGGCAAAGTATCCTTTAAATGAATTACGCATAGCACGGATGCTAAGTTTAATAAACATGGCAATGGCTGATGCAGGTATTTGTTGTTGGGATACAAAAACGTATTACTATTATCCACGGCCCTCACAAATGGATGGCAGTATTAAAACCATTGGCTTACCCAATTTTCCTTCTTATACATCAGGCCATGCTACTTTTTCCGGTGCGGCATCAACCGTGTTAGGTTATTTATTTCCGCAGGATCAAGCACAATTAGAGGCAATGGCTGCAGAAGCTACTATTTCACGGGTATATGGCGGTATTCATTACCGGTTTGATAGTGAAGTGGGTTTAGCCTGCGGAAAACAAATTGGTTCATTTGCCGTAAAGAGAGCACAGGCGGATGGCGCCAATTAAACTACATCATAGTTATATCGACTTTTAAAAATTAATAAACACTTTTCAGATTAACCAAACTATAAAAATGAAGATTATGAAAAAGATATTCTGTAAACTTTTTATCTTAAGTATTTCCTGTTTCATATCGCAACACCTGTTAGCACAAGGCTGTGTGGCCATACGCAGTACCGGCGGCAACTTATGCACTATGCTGCATACCAAGGACGAATCAGCCGCCAAAGGCTGGCAGCTTAATATAGGCAACCGGTACTTCAAATCTTTCCGGCATTATATAGGAACGGTAGAGCAGAAAGAAAGGGTAAAACAAAATACCAATGTGATCAACCACCAGTATACGATGGACCTTTCGGTGGTACGCAATTTTAGCGACAGGTGGTCGCTGGCAGTTGGCTTACCGGTTCTTGCCAACTCCCGTTCGCAGGTTAATAAATTTACCAATGACCGTTATCAGACCCATTCTTTTGGTATGGGCGATATGCGGGTATCCCTCTATCGCTGGATGCTGGACCCGTTAAAATCACCAAAAGGAAACTTCCAGGTAGGGTTAGGATTAAAACTGCCTACAGGCGATTATAAGTACCAGGATTATTTTCCTACCAGTGCAACCGCAACCGAGTTAAGAAGTGTAGATCAGTCCATACAACTGGGTGATGGCGGCACCGGTTTTATTACCGAGATCAATGGTTATTATAATTTTTCACCTAAAGCAGGTATCTATGGAAATGTATATTATTTATTTAATCCCCGCGAACAAAATGGAGTGCCCACCTTCCGTTCCAACCCCAACGAAGCCATAATGAGTGTGCCTGACCAGTATATGGCACGGGTGGGATTGAACTATGGATTTTCGGGTACGCTTGAGCATCTTTCTGCATCGGTGGGCGGCCGGCTGGAAGGCATACCTGTCAGGGATCTTATTGGTGGAAGTGAAGGATTTCGCCGCCCGGGTTATATTGTTTCGGCAGAGCCAGGCTTAAACTATAGTGCCAAAAGACTAACGTATTATCTATCAGTTCCTACTGCTTTGGTTCGTAACCGCACACAAAGCATTCCGGATAAAGAAACCACCAATCAAAAGGGTACGTATGCACATGGAGACGCCGCCTTTGCTGATTACCTGATAAATGTAGGGGTTAGTATTAAGCTATAAACTATTTAGACGAAGGCATATATGCAAGGAAAGCACTATAAAGGCTTTCCTTTTTTATTGCTTGGAATCCCCTCACTGCTTTATTACATTTGCCGCATGCAGGAAATGATTGATGCTATATCAGGCGTATACAAAAGCTGGAAAGGCGTGGAACCCGCAAGCATAGATGTGCTACCGCAATCGGGCAGCGACAGAAGGTATTTTCGCATACAGGGTGCGGATGGCCAAACCGTTATTGCTACGTTTGGTATTAACGTAAGAGAGAATGAAACATTTATTTATTTTTCAAAACATTTTACTGAACAGCGCCTGCCGGTGCCCCGGATATTGGCGGTAAGTGAGGATAAAACCATTTACCTGCAACAGGACTTTGGTGATACCTCGCTTTTAAATGCGCTGGAGCAAAAAGGATATGTGCCGGAAGTTTATAACTTATTCAAGGAAAGTTTACATCAGTTGGCCCAGGTGCAGATATTAGGAGATGAGGGCTTGAATTATGAGAATTGCTTAACAAATGAAGAGTTTGGCAAACAGGCTATCATGGCGGATTTGCTATACTTTAAATTTTATTTCTTAGACGCACTTCGCAAGCCCTATGATAAGCAAAAGCTCATTAACGATTTTGAAGCGCTGAGCAGCTACCTGACGCATACGGAATATAAGTATTTTATGTTCCGCGATTTTCAAAGCCGCAATGTGATGTTGCAGAACAACAGTGTTCATTTTATTGACTTCCAGGGTGGCATGAAGGGAGCGCCGCAATACGATGCCGCCAGTATGATATGGCAGGCCAGGACTAACCTTCCTGACGAGTGGAAAACAAACTTGTTAGAAGATTATATGGACAGCTTTGAAGCCATCATACAAAAGCCGCTGGACAGGGGCGTGTTTGCCAGCCAGTACAATGGTTATGTATTGATACGCTTGCTGCAAGTGCTGGGCGCTTATGGCTTCAGAGGTTTGTTTGAGCGCAAAGCGCAGTTTTTAACCAGCATTCCATTGGCGCTGCATAATTTAAAATGGTTTATAGAAAACAATAGTTTAGGACTATCGGTGCCGGAATTTAAAAAGGTATTGGAGATATGTGTGGATGATGAAATTATAAAGAAGTTTACGCCGGTGCAGGCAGATGAACAGACACCATTGGTAGTAAAAATTTGCAGCTTCTCTTACAAGAAAGGCATTCCGCCCGATGCCAGCGGTAATGGCGGCGGCTTTGTATTTGATATGCGGGGTATTGATAACCCAGGACGGTACGAACAATATAAAACCATCACCGGCCGCGATAAACCCGTAATGGAATACCTGGAACGCCAAACTAAAATTCAGGAGTTTTTAAACGGCGTGTTTAATATTGTGGATATTAGTGTAGAGGATTATATTAAACGCGGCTTTAGCAGTCTTGCCGTAAACTTTGGCTGCACCGGCGGTCAGCACCGCAGCGTATATGCTGCCGACGCATTGGCACGGCATTTAAAAAATAAGTACAACGTAAAAGTTGATTTGTACCACGTGGAGCAGGAAGCAAAAAACTGGATCAATACAATTGAAAAAGTTAACAGTTGAATAGTGATAAAAAGCACAAGAGAGTGACACAACAAAAGCCTTATAGTAGCACTGCTGCTTAGTACAAAAAATTAACTCATATCATTGAACGATAATCATAGCATAAAAATCAATTACTCCAGCCTGCCTAAGACAGCTCTTGTGTTTGCCGCTGGCCTGGGTACCCGTTTCAAACCCTGGACAGACAAGCATCCTAAAGCACTTGCTGTTATTAACGGCAAATCGTTATTGCAGCGCAATATCGAATACTTACAACAGTATGGTATTAAAAACGTCGTAGTAAATGTGCATCATTTTGCCTGTCAGATTATTGACGCTATTAAAGAGAATAATGGTTGGGGAAGTATTATATGCATTAGCGATGAAACGGATGAAGTATTGGAAACCGGTGGCGGACTATTAAAGGCAAAAGCGTTGTTAGGAAATCAACCTTTTATTACTATCAATGCCGATATTCTTACCGATTTGGACTTGGGTAAAATGATAGCCTACCACCAGCAACACCAGCCTCTTATTACGTTATCGGTTACAAATCGTAAAACGTCCCGCTATTTTTTGTTTGATGAAAGCAGCCGTTTATGCGGTTGGCGCAATACCAAAACTTGCCAAGAACGCATCTCTATCCCGCAAAATAATTTCATAGAAAAAGCATATAGTACTATTGCTATATTTCAGCCGCAGGTATTTGATTTGATTCCGTTTACCGGTAAGTTTTCGTTGGTAGACGCGTATTTGGCGTTAGCTAAAGATCACCCCATTTTAGGTTACGATCATAGCGGCGATAAGCTGATAGATGTAGGCAAGCCCGAAAGCGTAGCCATAGCGGAAAGCCTTTTTTCTTAAAGATTTACAAATAAAAGGATAGGATAGTGCCTGTTAGGCGCATTTGTGTAATTTTCACGCTTCAATACGTTTATACTCATGAAAAGAATATTGTGTTGCCTGGTGGCAGCGAGCATCGGCTTTATAGGTTTTGCACAGTCAAAGTACGATTACCGCGAAGCGTTTAACCCAGTTTTTTATACCCAAACTGGTAACGACTACCGCAGCGCCAGCGGCGAACCCGGACCAAAATACTGGCAGAACCGGGCCGACTATAAAATAGCCTGCACCTTAGATACAGCGGCTCATAAAGTATCGGGTAATGTAGAAATTACCTATACTAATAACAGTCCGGATAATTTAAAGTTTTTATGGTTGCAGTTGGATCAGAATATTTACCGTCAGGATTCAAGAGGATCGGCCACTACCACGCAAACCGGTGGCCGCTGGGCTAACGCCAATTTTACCCAAGGCGATGTGATTAAATCCATTTTGGTAGAAGCCGACGGTAAAAAATATACACCGCAATATACCGTATCTGATACCCGCATGAAGGTGGATCTGCAACAGGCTTTAAAAGCAGCAGGTCAAAAAGCAAAACTTACTATTACATATGAATTTACCATTCCTGAATATGGTACCGACCGCATGGGCAGGATGCAAACGCAAAACGGCTGGATATACGAAGTGGCGCAATGGTTTCCACGGTTATGCGTATACGATGATATACAAGGCTGGAATACTCTGCCTTATTTAGGAGCCGGAGAATTTTACCTGGAATATGGCGATCTGGAATACAGCGTAACTGCGCCATCCAATTTAATAGTAGTGGGTTCCGGCGAATTGCAAAATGAAAAAGAAGTGTTGACGCCTACCGAGCAAAGCCGTTTGGCGGCAGCCCGCAACAGCGATAAAACGGTAGTATTGCGTACCGCGCAGGAAGTAACCAATCCGGCATTGCATCCATCCGGTGCTATCCTTACCTGGAAGTTTAAAATACAAAATGCAAGAGACGTAGCCTGGAGTGCTTCCAAAGCTTTTGTATGGGATGCTGCCCGCATGAATTTGCCCAGTGGTAAAAAAGCGCTGGCTATGAGTGCTTACCCGGCAGAAAGTATTAAAAAAGATGGCTGGCAACGTAGTACCGAAATGGTGAAGGGCAGCATTGAAAACTATTCTAAAACATGGTTTGAATTTCCCTATCCCGTAGCTACGAACGTGGCGGGCATAGTAGGGGGTATGGAATATCCGGGTATTGTATTTTGCGCCGCCACTGAATCAGGGGCCAGCCTATGGGGCGTTACCGATCATGAGTTTGGACATACCTGGTTCCCGATGATCGTAGGTAGTAACGAACGTAAATATGCCTGGATGGATGAAGGCTTTAATACGTTTATTAACGGCATTTCTACCAAGGAATTTAATAAAGGCGAGTTTGCTGATTTCTCATATTTCCCCGGTGATATGACGAACTATATTTTTGGAAAAGATATGGACCCGCTGATGACCGTTCCGGAAGTGGTGCAGCAAAATAATTTAGGAGTGGCCGCCTATGACAAACCTTCTATGATGCTAAATGCCTTGCGGGATAATGTATTGGGTAAAGACCGTTTTGATGCGGCGTTCCGGGAGTATATAGACCGCTGGGCTTTTAAACATCCTACTCCGTGGGATTTCTTTCATACGATAGAAAATGTATCGGGTGAAGACCTGGGATGGTTCTGGCGGGGCTGGGTTTTTAACAACTGGAAGCTGGATCAGGGTGTTAAAGATGTAGTGTATGCCGATAATAATCCTGAACACGGCGCGTCCATATCGGTTCAAAATTTAGAGCAGATGGTGATGCCGGTAACCGTTTTAATAAAGGAGGCTAACGGTAAAGAACAACGCATTCACCTGCCGGTAGAAGTGTGGGAACGTGGCGCTGACTGGACGTTTAATGTAAATACTACCAGCAAAATAA
>JAICHT010000021.1 GCA_025924755.1 Chitinophagaceae bacterium
AAATCACTGGGTTACTCTAATTAATAAAAGTAACAGCTTTAAAGATACTCCCAACGATTATGTGGAACTAGAAACACCTGAAATCATGCGATATATCCGTTATAAAAATGTGCATATTCCAACGCCAAATCTTTCTATATCGGATATACGAATTTTTGGAATAGGGCAAGGAAAGGCACCGTCTGTAGTTGCAAATTTTTCGGTGCAACGCAATAAGGATCGTCGCGATGCTATGGTAAGCTGGAATGTACAAAAAAACTGCCAGGGCTACAATATACTTTGGGGAATTGCGCCTGATAAATTATATAATTCCTGGATGGTGTATGATAAAAACTTTTTGAATTTAAAGAGCCTCTCTGCAGATCAAACCTATTATATGGCAATAGAAGCTTTTAACGAAAATGGCATTTCACAAAGAACCAAAGCAGTAAAGGTTGAATGATAACACAGCTTTTATCCGTATCATTTTAATCTATCCATTCTCTACATCTGATACCGATAAAAGCTGTGTTATTATACTATCAATCTTTTATTGCATAATCAACCGGTATAATAACTTTTGCCGATCTTGAATCCACAAAAGTATTATCATCATTTGTTGAAAGATCGGTTAAAGCAAAAGAATCGCTTTTTGTATCCGCTCCTGTTTTCAGAGATTTTAAATAAGCTACGGTTTCTGCTTTAGTTAAAGTAGCTAAGCTGCCCTGGCCTTCAAAGAAATAATGTGTGGCAATAAATCTTTTTACATGCAAACGGGTTTCAAGGGGCAGGAACGATTGCAATTGCCAAAAATTTCGGCTGCCACTTTTACGAATTGCCACGTTTACCCATTTAGGCCCTACATTATAAGCTGCCACTACTAACAGCCAGTCTCCAAACTGTGCATATAAATCTTTAAGATATTTTGCGGCAGCAACAGTACTTTTATAACAATAGGTACGTTCGTCGTGCTTGTGAGAAACCTTTAATCCCAGGTCGCGTGCAGTGGAAGGCATCAGTTGCCAAAAACCTTTTGCACCAACCCGAGATACTGCTTTTGATTTTAATTCAGATTCTACCACTGCCAGGTACTTTAATTCTACCGGCAAATCGTACTTACGAAAAACAGCATCCATAATAGCGAAATATGAATCGCATCGTTCTTTTACTTTAGAGAGCGATTCATTTTCTTTTTGTATATAAACCTTTGCATAAGAAGCTGCCGGCTTATTTAAGCCAATTGCTGGTGCCACTGCTGCCTGCGCTTCAGAAACATCTGTATTGTCTTTAGTAGAATTAAAAGTATCAATTGCAGCATACTGTACTAAAGAAGCGTCTGTTGGCAAAGTAGAAGAATTTTGCAAAGGCATATACACCTTTTCCTGAGTTGAATCAACTACCCCAGGTTGTGCTATAAGCGTACTGTGCATTACTAAAAGCGTAAAGCAAAAAGTAAGTAAAGCATTCTTCCATCGTTTTGTTTTCAACATCATTTTAATTTTTGGTAAAACAATGCCGACCCAAGGCTTGGATTCATCGAACGATGGTTAATCATGGACACTTGGAAAGCATTATATGCAGCTCATCTTCAAGGGGGCGGACGTTTAGGCTTTTCATTATCCGAAGAACTGCATAGTTTGCTATACTTAGTAAGAACTGTGCCAAAAGTAATGTTCAGTTATCAGAAGTCATAGGTTTTAACCTTTGTAAAACTACGCTATATGCATAAAAGGATGGTAACCAATAATTTATACAAGGATAACAGTCACTTCTCAAATGGTCTTATTGACGAGAAGAGGGTGCAAAAAAGCAAATGCCTGGAAATAAAAGACTTTAAATATGCTAATTCCAGAACGCATTTTGCACCCTGATACTGCATTTTAATAAGCACTGTGTACTAAGATTCTAAGTGAAGATGTTTTAGAATTAACGTCTTGGCCTTTAGTTAAAAACTTAATGTAAATTGTTTTAAGAATTGATTTCACGATCCCAACTTTTTTCTATTTCCTTATATTCTTCTTTCGAAACACTAAGGTCTTTATTTTGCTCTGACCCTGCTGTTGTTTTGTTCTGCGCTGTATCTTTTACGGCTGACTTTTTTACAAAAGGATTGCTTTTAATTTTTGTCTTAACGATTTTATTTCTTTCCATAATCATAAGTTTTTTTGATAAAACACAATGAAGATGCGTTATCACATTTGTTTAAAATCAATAATTTTTTTAGTAATGATTGTATAGCAGGAAGTCAAGAAATATAGTATCGCAGCATTGAAATTGCTTTTCAACTTTACCAATATACTGGTATACACCGCAAGTAAACAAGCCATTCCTTAGAGCAACAAAGAATCACTCCTATAGTCGCAATAAACTTGATGCAATAGTTAAATATAATAATTAAGGAAGCCATTGCAATGGCTTCCTTTGAACACTAAATAATACTAAGACCTGTTTTCGGAATGCGTAAACTGTCCGGTTGTTGCATGTTTACCTTCGGCTATTTCTTCCAGCATCTTTTTATTGAAAGCTTCTAAATCTTTCGGGCTGCGGCTGGTAACCAATCCATCATCTACTACCACTTCCTGATCTACCCACTGCACACCGGCATTTTTTAAATCAGTTTGTATAGACCAGTAGGAAGTCATTTCGCGACCATCCAGCATTCCTGTTTCAATCAATAACTGCGGACCATGACAAATAGCCGCCACAGGTTTTCCTTGTTCCAAAAAATGTTGTGCAAATGCAATACACTCTTTATTGGTTCGTGTTTTATCGGGATTCAATACACCGCCGGGAACTACCAATGCGTCATAATCTTCAGGATTTGCATCGCTGATATTTACATCAACCGGCAGTTCAATACTCCAATGGTCCTGATCCCACGCCTTTACTTTATCTTTTTGTGGTGATACGATCTGTACAATAGCACCGGCATCTTCCAGCGCTTTTTTCGGACTCGTTAATTCTACTTCCTCAAAACCATTATCAGTAATGATGGCTACTTTTTTTCCTTGCACACTCTTTGCCATAACCTATAATTTTTATGATTTTTTATCAATAAATGATTACAATCATAACTTCAAAAATCAAACCATCCGAAAAAAGAAATTTTGTTTAATGAAACAGCTATTTTACAACTATTCTGATATAACAAGCTAATCATTAATGATATACATTTGTTTATTTTAATACACACATAGTATATGTATACTTCTTAACTCCATTTCGATCTACATACCAGGCAAAGTTTCAGTAAGTATAAAAATTACAAAGACCGTGTAATAAAAACTTCAGTATTTTTCGTGGCTATATCCTGTTTATGCGATTCATTTATTTTATCTTTTTCGTACTACTCGTTTTTATTGCTGTACTCGTAGGTTGTAATCGCAATCCCTATGCGGCTACCAATAAGATTTATAAAAAACAAGCAAAGGCCTTTGCTAAAATTTTAAAGCAATCCCCTCCTAAAGACTCTGCCATGGCATTTGCACGGTGGGCAGGTACTATTAATTTTAATATGCGCAAGCCCAACTTTGTAATCATACATCATACCGCACAAAACAGTTGCGACCAGACTTTAAAAACTTTTACTACGGCAGTAAGCCAGGTAAGTGCACATTATGTAATATGTAAAGATGGTACGGTGCATCATATGCTGAACGATTACTTGCGGGCATGGCACGGCGGTATTGCCAGATGGGGCAATGTAACAGATATTAATTCGGCTTCTATAGGTATTGAAATGGACAACGATGGGTTCGAGCCTTTTACCGGACCGCAAATTGGTAGTTTGTTGCAGTTGCTGGGTATATTAAAAAAAAGCTATGGTATACCGGCCGCAAATTTTGTTGGCCATGCTGATATTGCACCCACACGCAAAAACGATCCTAATGTATTTTTTCCCTGGAAAGAACTGGCTGACAATGGATATGGATTATGGTATGATGACACTACCGGCGTAGAAGTGCCTCCAGATTTTAATAACATGCAGGCATTGCGAATTGTAGGATACGATATCAGGGACAGCAGCGCTGCCATAGGTGCCTTTAAGCGGCATTTTTTACAACAGGACACCAGCAAAGTACTAAATGATGCTGATAGAAAAGTATTATATACCCTTTATCAAAAGTATCAATAAGCCTTAATACTAAAGGCTGATGCAGTGATGCTCGGCCCTTAGTATTAATAAGAAACTTATGATATTATAAAAATTAATGACCGGAATGATGTGTACCAGAATCGGTGCCACTGGTACTGGTTCCAGTACCGGATCCGTTGCCGGAACTTGTGCCATTTCCACCGGAATGCATTCTGTTTGTGTTAGTGCCGGTTCCACCATTAGTTGCTCCATTATTCATTTTTCCAGCGCCCATTGTTCCGGTATCACTGCCCATGGTACCAGTGCCGGTGCTGGTATTGGTGCCGCTTCCGGTGCCGGTACCCATAGTGCCCGTTCCAGCGCCAGTATTCATATTAGCAGTATCACTGCCCATACTACTGTTTGTAGTGGTAGAATTTGTGGAGTCGGTAACTGTAGTACTGTCTGTGCCAGAGTTATTGCAGGCGCCTAATACAAAAAGTGAGGCTGCCGCTGCTACAAGTATTCTTTTCATTGTTTGAATTTAATGGTTAAAAGTTTGATTTTGATTTATATGATGTGTCCAATTATTTTGCCGCTTTATTAAAGTTGCACCAGGAACTCTTTTCTTTCATTTTGCCTAATAGTTTCCTCAACTATATCCATAAATCCTCATATTATACTTTATATGTAATATGCTGACACACACCTCATCTTTATTACTATTGCAGAAAAAATTGACACGGAAATAAAAAGCTGTGCAACCTACTATAGCGGCATAATAACCTAAAATTTAATGCTTCTTACCACGGTTTTGATTAGTAGTAGACTGATTCATCATGGTATGTTTTCCCGAGGAATCTAACATACCACCCTTACTTAAGCCTGTATCCGTAGTATTGTAGGCATTATCATTTGATGTAGGCGTGGTATCACCAATACGAGGAGTTCGGGAAGTGTCCGTTCCATTCATCCCGGCATTATTGCCTTCGCTACTATTACCGGTATTGCTGTTGCAGGCGGCTAAACTAATTACTATCAGTGCTGCTATTCCTATCTTTTTCATAGCTGGTTGTTTATTGATTTATATACCTACCAGCCCAATAACTTTGCCATATTATTTCAGATATAGAATATGTTGGCAAAATGCAAAGTTCTTTACGCCTGATATCATTTGTACTTTATTAAGTTCCTTTTGCCATACGCAATCACGAAATATTTTGCATATGCTATCACTTCCACTGCATATTCCATCAACTTTATATAAATCAGTAACCGGTTAGATGCTGTATATTCCTCTGGCAATCTTTTTGCAAACTACTTTCAAAAAGATATGAATGCAAAACGCACCTTCGGAATTATATTAACCATCCTGGGCATTGCAGGACTCATTTATGCAGCAGTAGTGTTTATGAATGCACGTGGCTCTACCGGCAGCCAGATCAAAACACTTATCGTATATGGATTGTTAGGTGCTATCTTCTTTTTTACAGGCATTGGTCTTATACGTGGCACTAACGATGATGCAAGGCCACCGGTGCAATAACCACTTTACTTAATATTTTATTTATGAAGATCAGCACAGGCATTTTGTGTACGCTTTTATTTATAGCTTGTAATAATTCCAATAGTATAAATGAAGGTGCTCCGCAAACCATGCATGCCAATGCAGGAGATACAATCACCACATCTGCAAAGCCAGTTATTTTGAACGGATGTTATGAAATGACGCTCAAGAAAGATTCGGCGTTTCTGCAAATACAGTTGACAGACAGCACAGTCAGCGGCAATCTAGACTATCACTGGCATGAAAAAGACAGTAACATCGGCACTATAAAAGGAGTAGTTCGGAATAGTTTATTAATAGCAGCGTACACATTTCAATCAGAAGGCATAACATCAGTGCGGGAAGTAATCTTTAAAATTCATGATAAAGAGTTATGGCCTGCATTTGGCGGATTGACCCCGCATAATGACACGTTGGTTTTTAAGGATAAGAATAATTTACAGTATGACAATAAACATCCTTTTATAAAAGGCAATTGCAGGTAAATACTAATCCTTTTATAAGCATAATTTCTTTATATATAAATCTAGCTCTAAATTGGCGGCGTGAACTACATATTAAATATTGACACCGCTGTAGAAACTGCTTCCATTTGCATTGCAAAAAATGGTGAAAGCATTGCGCTAAGAACAAACCCGTATCAAAAAGATCATGCGGCCTGGCTGCAAACAACTATTAAAGATTTGATGAGTGAAACGGGCTTGCACCTGGCGCAATTACAAGCTGTGGCTGTTAGTGCCGGCCCGGGTTCTTATACAGGTTTACGTGTGGGGATGGCTACGGCTAAAGGCTTGTGCTATGCCCTGCAATTGCCGCTAATACTGGTTAATACTTTGCAGATGATGGCAGTGGCCGCTCTGCAAGAACCCACCAATTTGCTATGCCCGTTAATTGATGCCAGGAGGCTGGAAGTCTTTACTGCAGTGTATGACAAGCAACTCAATGAAGTGATGGCATCGAAGAACTTAATACTGAACGAAAGTTCATTTATAGAATTATTGCAAAAAAATACCATTACTTTTTTTGGCAATGGAAGTATCAAACTGCAATCTATCTTACAACATCCAAACGCTGTATTTAAAAACATAGAAGCTACGGCTATACACTTAGGGTTCTTGTCTTTTCAACACTATCAAACTAGGCAGTTTTCGGATATTGCTTACAGTGAACCTTATTACGGAAAAGAATTTTATTCGCCTGAACCTAAAAAAAAATTGTAAAAAATTAATTTTGTTATGTCAGAATTCTTTCATATCTCATTTTGATTTATACATTTGTACTTATTTCATTATTAAGCCCCCTAAGATGTGCATCTATGAACAACGAATTAACTGACAACTCACTAACGGTTAGCAATGACCTAAAAATTGATGTCATCCAACTTAAAAAGGCTGCATTGGTATTACGTGCAGTAAACCACAAGTTGCGACAGCAAATTTTAAAACTCATTTATCAAAATGGTAAAATGACAGTTACTGAAATTTACATCAAGCTCCGGCTTGAGCAATCAGTAGCCTCTCAGCATTTAGCCATTCTGCGCAAAGCAGGCTTTGTAACTACCATCCGCGATGGCAAGTTTATTTACTACTCTGTAAATGAAGAACGCTTATCCGAAGTACATGGTTTTATTCGCCAGTTATTGAGCTAATCTGCAAGCCACCTTCCTCATTCCTTTAGTTGTAAATAAAGTATTTTTGCAGCTAAAGGAATTTTTATGTTTATACAACAATTATATACCGGGTGCCTGAGTGAGGCGGCTTACTATATAGAAAGTAATGGTGTAGC
Organism: Chitinophagaceae bacterium; assembly: GCA_025924755.1. Classification (GTDB taxonomy): domain Bacteria; phylum Bacteroidota; class Bacteroidia; order Chitinophagales; family Chitinophagaceae; genus Flavisolibacter. Next base: position 7,407 of record JAICHT010000021.1, read on the forward strand.
CGCCATTATTGATCCGCTGCGCGATATTGATGCTTACCTGCAATTAGCTGCTGAACGCCATACTACTATTAAATATATTTTTGAAACACATTTTCATGCAGACTTTGTAAGCGGTCACCTGGATTTAGCTGCTGCTACCAAGGCCACTATCGTTTACGGACCAGGTACACAAACCAACTTCGCTATTTACAAAGCAAAAGATGGCGAGGTATTTTCAATTGGTGATATTACTATAACTGCGTTGCATACACCCGGACATACGTTGGAATCTACCTGCTATTTATTGAAAAATGAGGAAGGAAAAGACTACTGTGTTTTTACCGGAGACACCTTGTTTGTAGGGGATGTAGGCCGTCCCGATTTAGCACAGAAAGAAGACGGGCTTACCATGAGCGACCTGGCTGGAATACTTTACAACAGTATTCAAACTCAAATCATTCCGCTTGCTGATGATGTGATTGTATATCCTGCACATGGCCCCGGAAGTGCCTGCGGAAAAAACCTGGGACCTAGCACCTACAGTACTATTGGCATCGAAAAGCAAACCAACTACGCATTAAAAGCCTCTAGCAAAGAAGATTTTATAAAAGTAGTAACCGATGGCATAACCGAACCACCGCACTATTTTTCAGTAAATGCAAAAATTAATAAAGAAGGATATGAGAGTATTGAAAAAGTATATGATACTGCATTGAAACCTTTAAGTATAGCAGAAGTAAAAAAAGGAATAGCAGAAGATATGATACTGGTTGATACAAGGCCGCACGAAATCTTTACGCAAGGCTTTATACCAGGCGCTATCGGCATTGGGCTTGATGGTCGTTTTGCCGAATGGGCCGGAAGTTTATTGCCTTTTAATAAATCAATTATATTAATAACCGAAAAAGGCAAAGAAAAAGAAAGCGCTACCCGGCTGGCAAGAGTGGGCTTTAGTAAAATGGAAGGATATGTAAATGGCAGTTTTGAAGCATGGAAAGCTGCCGGCGAACCCATAGATTTGATAATTGATGTAGAAGCCGATGAACTGGCTATGGACCTGCCCTTTGATGAAAATTTAGTAGTACTGGATGTACGCCGTCCGGCAGAATTTGCAGAAGGCCACGTAAAAGGCGCCGTCAATATTCCTTTAGATGAATTTACAGACGTACTTAATATTGCAAAAATCGAAGAGCACCAGAATGTATATGTTCATTGTGGCGGTGGATATCGCAGCGTGATTGCATCCTCGTTATTAAAACGCCACGGACTTCATAATATTAGGAATGTAGCGGGAGGATGGGGAAAGATAAAAGAGCAAAGCTCTATTGAAATAGAAAAGGAAAAAAGTGTACTGAATTGATATTAAGAGTAAGAATGAGATATTGAACCAGATATCAAATAAATTTTAAATTAAACTACTATGCCCGGTCCCGCTATGGCGAGATCGGTTCTATAGTGCTTTCTTTGTTTTGTATCTTTAAGTATAATTAAAATAAGCGTATGGAATCGCTATATATTAAACCACCTCGTACCATCCTGGAAGTATATGAAAACCTTCCCGAAGGCACTTTGGCTCAGTTGATTAATAGCCATATTTATATATCACCCCCCTACCAATAGTCATCAAAAAGTTTTAATGAAAATCTCTGCCAGCCTTTATAATTATGCAGACCTTTATAATTATGCAGAAGAGAATAAACTTGGAGAAGTACGCGTGGCGCCTTTTGATGTATATCTCAATAGCAAAAATGCATTTCAGCCGGATATTATTTTTATAGCCAATGACTACCTGCATCATCTGAAAGAATGAGGTTTTTATGGAGCGCCGGATCTAATAATAGAGATTCTTTCTCCTGCTACATGGCACTTTGATAAAGGAGACAAGAAAGACGAATTTGAACGCAGCGGCGTTAAAGAATACTGGATGATTGACCCGGTTGATAAGAGTATAGAAGATTTTTATTTGGAAAACGATAAATTTCAACCTATCAGCAGCACAAAAGAAAAGCTTGCTATCAAGCTTTTAAATTTAAATATTTCCTTTTAAGTTATCGACAGCCCGTTTACACTAACTACCGGTAAAACTTATTTTTAACTACTCACGTATCTCTCCGTATTCCGGCTTCCACTCCCACTTCCAGCGGCGGTGGCTCCATAGCCACATCTCCGGGTTAGCTGTCATCACTTCTTCTAAAAATTGCACATATTGTTTCGTAAGTTCGCCTTCGGGCATACTGTTTGGGTGCATAGTTGCCAGCCGTGCAAATCCTTTATAAAAACCTCTTTTCGTTTTGGTAAAATAACAAAAGACTACCGGCAAATTACTACGTCTTGCCGCACGTTCGGGGCCGCGCAAAAAGGGCGTAGGCCTTCCAAAAAAATAAAACCAATATGCATCTTTCGGCACAGCCGGGCTTTGATCGGCTATTAAGCCTAACAGATATTGCTCGTTCAAGTAAGGCATCATTTCCCGCTTCATTTGGGTAGCGGCAATCAAACGGCTTCCCTGTTTACTTCGGATGTATTTAAAAAGCCGGTCGAAGATTTTGCTTTTTAATGGCAGGTACACTACCAATATGGTATAGCGGGTATGAAAAGGAAAAACAAGGTTTACCAACTCCCAATTAAAATTATGACCTAAGTGAAATTGTACTGATCTGCCCGTAGTATATAGTTCATCCAGCATGGTATAATCAGCAGTAAACCTTTTTTCTAAAAAGCGTTTGCCCGCACTCATAAACTTGATGGTTTCAATAAAGGTGTCGGTAAAGTTGAGGTAAAACTTTTTTGCAATAGCAATGCGTTCTTTTTCGGTTTTATTCGGAAAGGCAATGAATAAGTTATTCAATACTACTTTTTTACGGTAACCTGCTACGTAGTACAGAATGAAGTAGGCAAAGTCGGACAACAGGTACAATACACGCAGCGGCAATAAAGACAAGGCATATAAAAATCCAAAAACTACATAATACATAGTACCCGATAGATGTAATAAAAGATGCGTGAAGATAACACAGATGCAGTGTGCTACGCAACAGAAGTTATATAGCAGCACTGCTGCCGGCTACTTAAATTACAATACAATATTTTGTACAATATCCGATTTGAAAGGATAATCGGTATTATAATGCAGGCCACGGCTTTCTTTACGGAAAGAAGCTCCTTTAATAATAAGATAGCCTACCGTAATCATATTGCGAAGTTCCAGCAACTGTGGCGAAACCGTAACACTCTTATAGAGGTTTTCCGTTTCTTCAAACAGCAGATCAATACGGCGTGTAGCCCGCTGCAGCCGTACATTATTGCGTACTATACCCACATAATCGCTCATTACCTGCTGCAGTTCTTTTAAGCTTTGTGTAATCAATATCATTTCTTTTGGTTCTGAGGTGCCTTCGGCTTTCCAGTCGGGTATGTCGGGAAGTTCTTTTATTTCATCAAACTTACTGGCAGCATCTACATAACAACGGTGGGCAAATACCATTGCTTCGAGCAAGGAGTTACTTGCTAATCGGTTAGCGCCATGCAGGCCGGTGCTGGAGCATTCGCCACAGGCATATAAATGCCGTATGGAACTGCGGCCCCATTCGTCGGTTTTAATACCGCCGCAACTGTAATGCGCCGCCGGTGCTACCGGAATCATGTCTTTAGAAACATCAATACCTATAGATAAACATTTTTGATAAATATTGGGAAAATGCTCTACAAATTTTTCCATATCCATATGTCGGCAATCCAAAAGCACATGTTCGGTACCGTTACGTTTCATTTCGCTATCAATGGCACGGGCTACAATATCGCGGGGAGCCAAATCTTTCCGGCTGTCGTAGCGCTCCATAAATGCTTCGCCATCTTTATTGCGCAATATGCCGCCATCGCCCCGCACGGCTTCTGTAATTAAAAAGGCCTGTCCACGAACGCCGGGTTCATATAAAGCCGTAGGGTGAAATTGGATAAACTCCATATTCTCGATGCGGCCTTTGGCACGATATACCATAGCTACTCCATCGCCGGTTGCAATAACGGGATTGGTAGTGGTACGGTATACCTGCCCGTTACCGCCGGTTGCCAACAAGGTTACTTTCGATAAGATTTTATCGATACGGTTGGTTTTTGAATTTAATGCATATACGCCGTAACACTCAATATCAGGAGTAGATTTGGTAACTAAATATCCTAAATGGTGTTGGGTAATAATATCGATCACCATGCAGTGATTGATGATTTCAATATTAGGCGCCGCTTTAACAGCGTCCAGCAAGGCTCTTTCAATTTCTTTTCCGGTAATATCTTTATGATGCAATATTCTAAATTCGGAGTGGCCGCCTTCTTTTCCTAACCGGTAATCGCCTTCCGCATCTTTATCGAATTTGGCGCCCCAGTCAATTAGTTCCTGTATACGGGCCGGGCCTTCTTTTACTACTATTTCCACCACTCCCGGATTGCACAATCCATCACCTGCAATTAAAGTATCTCCAATATGTTTTTCAAAGCTGTCATTTTCCAGATCGTTCACTACCGCTACACCGCCTTGAGCATATTTAGTATTGGTTTCGTCGGGCGACGCTTTGGTGATGATGGTTACTTTTTTATCCGGGAAATGCTGTGTTGTTTTTAAGGCATACGTTAAGCCGGCAATGCCGGAGCCTATTACTAAAAAATCTGTCTGCATATGCTAATTACTGTCCGAATGTAGTTTCGTTTCAATGATGGTATTTAAATATTGTTAGCGGCTGTTACTTGCGCACTGTCCACCCATGCATCACTTTCCTTCAATAAATTAATGAGTTCTTCTACAGCTATATTGCTAGCTACATTACGCTTCACCACTTCTTTTCCTTTGTACAACGTAATCTTTCCCGGTCCGCTTCCCACATAACCAAAATCCGCATCCGCCATTTCGCCGGGGCCGTTTACAATACAACCCATAATAGCAATCTTTACTCCTTTTAAATGGTTCGTTACCGACCGGATTTTTGCCGTGGTTTCCTGCAAATCAAAAAGCGTTCGTCCGCAACTGGGGCAACTGATATATTCTGTTTTTGAGATGCGGGTACGGGTGGCCTGCAAAATACTAAAAGCCGTATTGTTTATAAATTGCTCTGCCGAGCCGCTCTGTATATAATTTCTGCCCGAAACGCTAACAACTGCCTGCTGACTTTTATTGTTCATACTAAAACATACGCCATCGCCAAAACCATCCAGCAATAACGCCCCGGCTTCCGTGGCAAAATGAATCAGGTGTTCATCTGTTGTATGCCAATTACTATCAACTATTATAATTGCCGGGTTATCAATTTTTCTATTTTGCAGTTCTACAAACATCCTTCGTACAGCAGCCATTGCAAAGGTATTTTTGCTGCTTAAGCAAAGCACTACTGTTTTATCGTTGGCAATCTTATCTAAAAAGGGATAATCATTAATAGGCGTTACGTCGTTAAAACAATCTACCATCACAAAGTTCAGTTCCTCACTTTTAAAAGCGGATTTTACATACCCGCTGTCCTGGTAAATGGGATAATATACCGATTTGTCTTCGGCTTCCAGCCAGGCTGCGGGATATACAATTACTTTCAATGTTCCCGGCAATGCAAAAGTCAATAACTGGTGACCGGTAAATACATAATCAGCTGCCGTATCTGCAATTGTCCATTTATCGGTGGCTTCATCATACGTATATCCGATGCTTTCCAAATCTTTTGGTGCAATATGTTCTATTTTACTAAAATCTGCAATCACTACCGGCACATGATGATTGCCTATATTATTTACCGCAAAGGTTTCTCTTCGTTTGTATTCAAATGGATTGTAGGAAAGTTTTTGAATAGCAGGAATGCCAGTTAAATGTTGATCGGTGGCTGTTGATGGTTGAGAGTTATTAGTTGATTCTGTATTTTCAACTATAAGTTGAGAACGTTCTTGATATCGCTTTACAATATCCTTACATACCGGGATCTCCAGTTCAGGATCTTCAGTTAATGAAACACGGATGGTATCGCCCAAACCATCTTCCAGCAACGTGCCAATACCCACAGCGCTTTTTATTCTTCCGTCTTCACCATCGCCGGCCTCGGTTACGCCTAAATGCAAGGGATAAGCTTCACCAAATTCCTGCTGCATGGTTGCCACTAATAACCTATATGCCTGCACCATCACCTGCGGGTTGCTGCTCTTCATACTCAATATAATATTGTGGTAGCTTTCTGCCCGTGCTATACGCAAAAACTCAATAGCGCTTTCCACCATACCCACCGGTGTATCTCCATAGCGGCTCATAATGCGGTCGCTTAACGAACCATGGTTGGTACCGATGCGCATGGCCGTTCCGTATTCTTTGCAAATTTTTACCAGCGGTGTAAAACGTTCCCGTATCCGGTCTATTTCTTCAGCATAGTCGGCATCAGTATATTCAATTAATTCAAACTTTTTCTTATCTACATAATTGCCTGGGTTCACCCGCACTTTTTCTACAATCCGTGCCGCTATTTCTGCCGCATTGGGTGTAAAATGAATATCGGCTACTAACGGTGTAGTATAGCCTTTTTTGCGCAATTCATTTTTAATATTCAGTAAGTTTTCTGCTTCTTTTTTTGAGGGTGCGGTAATGCGTACCAGTTCGGCACCGGCCTCTATACAGCGAATGGTTTGCGCCACTGTAGCTGTAGTATCCATGGTATCGGTAGTGGTCATGGTTTGCACCCGTATCGGATGAAAATTACCCAGCAACAAGTCGCCGATCTTTACTTCCCGCGTAGGTAAGCGTTTGTATTCTGTAAGGCTTTCGCAATAAAACTGCATCATCTTTCCTGCTTATTGAAAATTGAATATCTCCTATTTTATACTATACTGATTCTGCAAAGTTAATTAACCTGTCGGCCTTGGTTGTTATTTCATTATGAAACCTATAAAATGCATAGGCATGAATTTTTACCAATCCTGCGCCTGGGAACTGTTTTTTGCATTTTGCCCCTGAAGCCGTTCTTGTAATTGCTTTTCCCGCTGCTCTAATTGTTTTAGTTTTTGCTCGGCCTGGTGCTGGCTTATATTAGGCGCCGATTGTTGGTTGCTTTTATTTTGCTGCTGCTGTTTACGCAATTCCAGCATGGCTTTTTGCAGGTTTTCCCTTGCCTGCATATCATCGGGATTATTGCGTAAGGCATTTTTGTACGCATCAATACTCGAGGGCAAATCTTTTTCTTTGCTATATATAACTCCGGCATTATAATAAGACAAATCTTTCATGTTTTTATTGGAAGCCGTACTTAGCTTGGTGAATATACCAGTAGCTTCATCGTACTTTTTTTGGCGGTACAATGCATCAGCCAGATTAAACTGCACCGTTGCATCCGCAGGGGTATGCTTCAAAGCTTTTCGATATTGCGCTTCAGCCAAATCAAATTCTGATTGCCGGAAGTATTCATTACCTGCCTGCAGTGTTTTTTCTACCGACTGCGCACCTGTTACCTTTATAAAATAAAAAAGAATCATTATTACAAGAATGCTTCTTTTCATTCGCTGCTTTTTTTACGGTTAGAAAGAAATAAATCAACAATTAACAATACCAGCATGGGTGCAGCCAGCCACATATAAAAGGTTTCAAAATTAAATTGCGATAAATCGGCCAGCGACTTCTTATCTACTTGCGCCAGTTGCCGCTGCAATGCAGCTTTTGCCCCGTTTACATTATCCATATGCACGTACATACCGTTGGTAGCGGCAGCAATTTGCTGCAATAAAACTTCATTGAGTTTAGATACTATAATATTACCCGAAGCATCTGTTTTGGCAATTTTTGTAACGCTGTCCATTATGGTAGCTCCTTGTTGAGAACCGATGCCTACCGTATTAATCATTTCGCCATTGGCAGAAAGCATTTTAGCTGTTTTAACCGCATCTTCATCATGCGTTTCGCCATCGGTTATTAGTATGATGGTTTTAAAGCGTTCCGATTGCTTATCAAATGCCAGGTCGCACCGCTTTAAAGCCGCCGCAATAGCCGTACCCTGCGAACTAATAGCAGCCGGACTTGCAGTAGATACATATAGCTGTGCTGCATTATGATCAAACGTTAAGGGCATTTGCAAATACGCATTACCGGCAAACAGAACGAGGCCAATACGATTGTCCGGAAATTGATCTATTAATTGCAAAACCAACTGCCGCGCTGCTTCCAGCCTGTTAGGCGGCACATCGGCAGCCAACATACTATTGCTCACATCCAATGCAAACAGCACATCAATGCCTTTGCGGCTTTCGCCGGATAATGGATCGGGCTTGCGCGGATTAGCAAGGGCCACGCAGCCGCATGCAAAAACCAAAATAATCAAAAACGCTTTAAGGGAAGATTTACGGGGAGAATAATTTTTATAGAGCTCTTTTACCAGGCGCGGCTCGCCGATGCGCTTAGCGGCTTTATCCCTCCATTTTTTGTTGGTATAATACAAAAGGATGAAGAAGGGAATCAGTGCTAACAGCCAAAGCGCCTGCGGGTATTGAAATTGCCAGTTCAAAAAATAATTTGATATTTAGATGTCAAACAATATGCTAGAAAACTAACCCTTGCCCTGCATAAACTCCAGTTTTGTTAAGATATCTTTTAAAATACGCATCCGGATAGCAGGCATATCCACGTTCGGGTCTTTGCTTTCTAAATTTAATACGAAAAAGTAGGGGTGTTTATTTTCTTCGATCCAACCTACTATCCATCCCACCATATTCCCATTTTCCTTTTTACCCATACCGGTTTTGTAACTTAACTTATATGCCGGCTTGTCTTCAAACAGCATAGCCCGCTTTACAATTTCCTGGTTGTAATGATAAAAAGGAAGTTGATTGAAGTACAATCTTTTTACCAGCCCCAGTTCTTCGTCCGGTCGTATTTTAAGTGTATTGTTCAACCAAAAAGAATCTACCGGGCCAATAATTTTTTTAGTGCCATAGGAAAGTGAATCCAACCAAAACTGCATCGTATCCTTCCCTATGCGGCGGGCTACTTCCTGATAATAGGGCACAGCGGAAACCCGGAAGGCCTGGTACATATTCAAATCTTTGTTCCACTCCGGTATAGGGCGCACCACGCCATCCCACTTTATAACCATGCTGTCGCTGCTTATTTTACCGGTTTGCAAGCCTATCAGTGAGTTGACAATTTTAAAAGTGGAAGCTGGCAGAAAAAGGCTATCGCGGTACCGCTTTAAATTATAGACAGTAAACTGCCCGGTGCCATTATTAAAAAGTGCAAAGCAGCCCTCTACCTTATTTTGTGTAAAATAGTTGCCCAGCGAATTGTCAATGGTTACATTATTGAGCGAGCAGCTAAAGAAAACCATACAAACGGCAAGCGCGGTCAGCCATTGTTTCATGCGGTTGAATTTTGCGCAAAGGTAAATTTTGCAGCGGCTTTACCGGTTTAAAATCTGTACCGAAAATTTAAAGTTTGTACCGTTCTGATTTTTAGGAAACAAAGCTGCCTATTTAATAATATCAAATCTGCTACAGATAAATACCATTTTTAAGCCGGTAATGTTTGTTGCCCTGGCAATCTTTTTTCATGCTTGCACAAGAGGTGATACTTACAGATAATACGGCTGCTGCGGTCAGCATCAAAAAATAGCGTTTCATTAGAAGTGCTTATTATGCATTGGTTGGAACTAAAGAATAGTACCAAAAACGCATAAGCAATTCTTTTATTGCTTACTTACTTTACTGCCGATATCCATTTATTTAAGCACACCCATTTCTTTCCCGATTTTTGTAAACGCTGCAATGGCCTTGTCCAAATGCTCCTGCTTGTGCGCTGCGCTTAATTGCACCCGTATGCGGGCCGCACCCTTTGGCACCACCGGAAAGAAAAATCCAATTACATATATGCCTTCGTCCAGTAATTTAGCAGCAAAGGCCGCCGCCAATACTGCATCATATAGCATAATAGGCACTATAGGATGCTCGCCGGGCTTAATATCAAAACCGGCTTCCGTCATTTTACTTCGGAAGTATTTTGTATTTTTTTCGAGTTGATCGCGCAAGGCTGTGGTTTCGCTCAGCATATCCAATACCGCAATGCTGGCGCCGGTAATAACCGGTGCTAACGTATTAGAAAATAAATACGGCCGGCTTTTTTGCCGCAGCATATCAATTATTTCTTTACGGCCACTGGTAAAGCCGCCGCTTGCGCCACCCAGTGCTTTGCCCAACGTGCCGGTAATAATATCAATACGTCCCATTACGCCCCGGTATTCGTGCGTGCCGCGGCCCGTTTTTCCTAAAAACCCGGAGGCATGGCTTTCATCAATCATCACAATCGCATCGTACTTATCGGCCAGATCGCATATTACATCCAGTTGCGCAATCGTGCCATCCATACTAAAAGCACCATCCGTAACAATGATGCGGCTGCGGGCACCTGAAGCCTCTTGCAATTTGGCTTCCAAATCCTGCATATTATTGTGCTCGTACCGGTACCGCTGTGCTTTGCAAAGCCGCACCCCATCTATAATAGAGGCATGATTGAGTGCATCGGATATAATAGCGTCCTGCTCGTTAAAAAGCGGTTCGAATATGCCGCCATTGGCATCGAATGCTGCCGCATATAAGATGCTGTCTTCCGTACCTAAAAACTGCGCAAGCTTTTGCTCCAGTTCCCTATGAATGTCCTGCGTGCCGCAAATAAAACGGACGCTGCTCATACCATATCCGCGGGCATCCAGCGCCTGGTGCGCCGCTTCAATAACTTTGGGATGCGAGGATAAGCCTAAATAATTATTGGCGCAAAAGTTCAATACCGTTTTGCCATTTACCGTTATTTCAGCGCCCTGCGGCGAGGTAATAATGCGTTCGGTTTTATACAAGCCTGATTCCTTTATATCTTCTACTTCTTTTGCTATCCGTTCGGCAAACTTTTCGTTCATGGCCAATAGTTTAAGCAACAAATATAAAAACAGGCTGGAATACAGAAATTTGGCCGGTAATAAAATTTATAAAACCTGTAACATCCGGGACACTACTTTCGTCTAACCAATAAACCGCTTCCATGAGAAAGCTATTAAGCAATAAGATTTTTTTAGCCACAGGCATTCTTATAGCTACACTTCTGTTGTTAACGTTTTTTTCTTTTCATCTTGTCGAGTCCGTTTGCGGCACGCAGCACCATCGGCAGCCCATCATTAGCACGCCCGAGTTGCTATGGGAGTCGGTATCGCACCATTTCTTAACCTCTATGTCTTATTAAAAGATTTTCAGAATTTATTGTAACTTTTACTTATCCTGTACGTACTACTTGCAAGAAAGGCTTTACCTGACTGTTTATGACTGAAAAAGAATACAATCATTGCGTTACCATATATGCAGATAATGTGTACCGTTTTATTTTAAAAAATATGCGGCACCAGGAAGATGCCCGCGATATTGTGCAAACGGCTTTTGAAAAATTGTGGCGGTCAAGGGAGGAAGTAGATTATGAAAGAAGCAAATCGTACCTGTTTACCATAGCCTATAACAGTATGATTGATCATCTGCGAAAGGCCAAACGGATTTATTTTAAAGAAGAAATCAGCGAAGAAGCCAGTATCAGTTCGAAACAGGTGAATGATACCAAAGCCGTATTGGAAAAAGCACTGCGGCAATTGGGTGAAACGCAGCGATCCTTAGTATTATTGAAAGATTATGAAGGATACAGTTATGAAGAAATAGGACAGATTACCGGCCTGAGCGCCAGCCAGGTAAAGGTATATTTGCACCGTGCCCGGTTACAATTAAAAGAATATATTGTAAAAATTGAAAATGTCATTTAACGAAAACGATATAAACAATCATTCATCCATCAACCGTACCAATTACGAAGAATACTTTTTGTTGTATATGGATGGAGAACTGACAGCGGCTGAAAAAGCAGATGTAGAGCGGTTTATAGCCGATAATAGCGATCTGAAGCCTGAGCTGGAATTGCTTTTAAGCACTAAAATAGTACCTGGCACTGTTGAACTGAATAAAGAAGAATTACTGGCCGGCCAAATGCAGCTGAACGAAATGGAAGAAGCACTGGTTCTGTATATGGATAATGAACTGCCGGAAGCAGACAGGCGTGCCGTTGAACATACAATTGATACTAATAATAATTTTCAATTGCACTACCAGCTTTTGCAAAAAACAAAGCTGCCCGATGAAAGAATCATATTCCCATATAAAAAAGAACTATATCGTAAAACAGACAGCATACGTCCTGTTTATATATGGCTGCGTATTGCTGCTGTATTTTTGATTCTTATAGGTGCAGCGTTCTTTCTTTGGCAGCAAGCAGTTCGTCCCACCCCTGCTATTTCATTAGTGCAGCCTGATATCCATATTATTCAAAAAGATGCGGTAGCAAAAAAACAATCAGAAGCACCTGTGCATACGGTTCCGGCAATAGCATCCATACCTCATAAATACAAATTTGATATTACCAATAAAACAGTGGCCGTTGTAAAAAAACCAGCAGCAAAAAAACATATTAAAAAAGAAGGCGCAGCTATTATTTCCATACCCAATACCAATAATGATATGGCTATCCATACTATAGAAGAACCGGTAGAAAAAACAGGAATACAAAATACAACACCTTCTAAAAAAATTAGTTCTCCTTTGGCTGTAACATCTCTTAAACCTGATACGTATACCAATAAAGAAGCCACTCCTACTTACGCAGTTTCGCACGATGCAGTAGCGGATAACAGTAGCAAAGACCGGAAGCCGTTAAAAATTTTTTTACGTAAAGCTACCCGGTTTATAGAACGCACTACCAACATCAATCCTGTAAATGAGGATGGCGAACTGCTTATTGGCGCCGTAAGTGTAAAGCTTCAATAAAATTTTACAAACAAAAAACAGTATGAAAAAATTAGTACTCCTTACTGCAGTATTATGCGGTGCTATGGCCGCCTTTGCCCAAACCGACAGTACCATTAACAAAATGGATACGATTAAAATTGGCGGTATGATAATCATCCGCAGAGCTGGTGACAACCATCGTACACATGATAGTACAATAGTAATAAAAAGGCACCATAAAGATGCCAACCTTACTACTAATTGGTGGATAGTAGACTTGGGTTTTGCCAATTATAATGATCAAACTGATTATACATCTGCCGCTGCCCAGCAGTTTGCACCCGGAGGCAGTAAAGACCGCTTTAACCTGCGCAACGGCAAGTCGGTGAATGTGGGCATATGGATCTTTATGCAAAAGCTCAATATGGTAAAACATGTAGTGAACTTTAAATATGGCTTAGGGCTGGATTTAAACAACTACCGTTTTGATGATACGCATGTGCTATTTGAAAAAAACCCGACTAAAGTGATGTACAGCACGTCAGGCAATATATTAAAGAATAAATTAGCGGCTGACTATATAACAGTACCGGCACTAATTAACCTAAACTTTACACCTCAACGGAAAAGAGGTTTTGGCCTGAGCGCCGGTATCAGCGCCGGTTATTTATATTCGGCCCGGCAAAAACTTAAAGACGGCGGCAAACAAAAAATTCATGATGATTTTGACCTGCGCCAGTGGAAGCTTTCTTATATTGGCGAGCTAAACCTGGGCCTGGTGAGGCTTTACGGCTCCTATGCCTTCAAAAGCATGTGGGATAAAGGCTTGGATCAAACCCCATATACGGTGGGCATTCGTTTCAGCAGTTGGTAAAAATTATATTTTTAGCATACTAAAACCCTGCAAT
>JAICHT010000022.1 GCA_025924755.1 Chitinophagaceae bacterium
ATTATGCGGGTTACACAAAACAAGCGGTACCTGGAGTTTGTGCTGAAGAATGGATGGCGATACCAGGAGCGGGGAAACAGCCTTTCAACCACTGAGTTCATACGGCTGGGATTTAAAGAATATAAAAAGCAGTTTGATTTAAGTTCCTTCCAGTTTCAGCGCACATCAGACAGTGTCAATAAAAACAACCAACGGATGTTAAGCATGCGGCAACTGGATAAAGCCATCGATTCCATTGCCAGGCAGAACGCCCAGCTTGAAAAAAGAGCAGGAGCGGAAGTATTTGCCGGACTGCAATTTGCAAAATATTTAGATAGTAACTGGAAAAAAGCTCCCGTAAAAGCAGTAGCTTCTTTTGATCAGGTGATTCCGGATTCGGCTAAAAGGGTTATTGCTCAAAATACGGTCAGCCAGTTAAGTACCATACGGATGAATAACGATAATGTAGTAACGCAATACAAAGAACAGCAACGCAACCTGCGCCTACACAAAATTGAATGGCATCGCAAATTGTCGTTATCTATAGCCTGTCTGGTGATGTTTATGATAGGTGCACCGATGGGCTCCATCATCCGAAAAGGAGGCCTGGGCAGCCCCCTTGTTTTTGCCATTGTATTTTTTATGATTTTTTATTTTACCAGCACCACCGGCGAAAAATTTGCAAAAGAAGGTTCGTTAAGTTCATTTTTTGGTATGTGGCTTTCAACTTTTATACTAGTGCCCATCGGTTTGTTTATTACCTACAAGGCTATGAGGGACTCCACTTTATTTAATAAGGAATTATATGCCCGCTTTTGGAAAAAGATTAAATCTGTTTGGCTGCAAAAATCTACAAAGTAAAAGCGATTGTTTAATTTCAATAAAGAATGATACTTGTGTAGCAATCAAATTTGTATAGTATGAACCGAGCAGCTAAATTGTAAAAATTTTATCTATTGAAGTCAGCCAGTCAAACCAATGATAAGCTTAATAATCTTAAGTTGCAGCGCCGGGTAGCTATTGCCTCTTCGCTGCTTTTGATTGCTAAGTTTACCGCTTATTTTCTTACCCATTCGGTAGCAATTCTTACTGATGCGATGGAAAGTATTGTAAATGTAATAGCAGGTTTCATCGGCTTGTATAGCCTCTATATTTCTGCCAAGCCTAAAGATATTAATCATCCATATGGTCATGGCAAAGCCGAGTTTGTTTCTGCGGCGGTAGAAGGTACACTGGTTCTTACCGCCGGAGTTATTATAATATACAGCGCAACTAAAAATTTATTTTATCCCCGGTTTCTTGAACAGGTAAATACGGGTATCATCTTAGTGGGCATCACCGGATTGGTTAATTGGGTGCTTGGGTATATTTCGCTGCGGCAGGGTAAAAAAAATGATTCTTTAACTTTGATAGCCAGCGGTAAACATTTGCAAAGCGACACCTATTCTACACTGGCAATTATTGTAGGCCTGATATTTATTGCTATTACGCATTATGCATGGATAGATAGCGCTGTAGCCATAGGGTTTGGCTTTTTTATAGTTTACACCGGCTATAAAATTGTGCGCCGTTCTTTAGCCGGTATTATGGACGAAGCCGATATGGAACTGCTGGAAAAGATGGTAGTGGTGCTCAACGCCAACCGGCGCGAAAACTGGGTGGATCTTCACAACCTGCGGGTAATAAAGTACGGTAATGTATTGCATGTAGATTGCCACTTAACCGTGCCCTGGTATATTAATGTAAGCCAGGCGCATGAAGAGGTGGATGCGTTGGGGAGGTTTATCCGGAAAGACTTTGGCGAATCATTGGAGCTGTTTGTGCATTCCGACGGTTGTCACTATTTTCAATGTCCAGTTTGCGATAAAAAAGATTGCCCGGTACGGCAGCACGAGTTTGAAAAGGAGATCGTATGGACCGTGGACAATCTTTTACAAAATCAACGGCATGGATGGGAAGATGTGATGAATCAACCGGCACCAGTTAAATAGAACACTTTATAGCAAATTGTTAAGCTGGCATTCCGTTTCTTTTTAATTTTTAGTTGCCCATATCTTTTTAATAAAAACATGTAAATGAAAACAACTACCACCTGGAAAAGTGGCGAAACGTTTACCAGCACCTGTAGGCAATCGTCCATAGAAATAGATGGGGCAATAGGCTTTAACCCCAAAGCATTACTATTAAGCGGCTTGGCCGGTTGCTCCGGTATTGATGTAGTAATGATTTTAGAAAAAATGCGGGTGCCTTTCAGTAGGTTAACTATTGATGTAGAAGCGGAACAAACAGAAGAAATTCCAAAAGTGTTTAAGAATATTACCATCACTTTTCATATTAAAACAGACCCGGCTAATAGTGATAAAGTTCAAAAGGCAGTAGATTTATCGCTGGAAAAGTATTGCGGAGTAGCAATCATGCTTAAAAAAAATTCAGCTATTATTTCTAAACTCGATATTCAGCCTGAGTAAACATTGATACATGCTTTCAAAAAAAACACAATATGCGTTTCGGGCACTTACCCATTTGGTAGATAAGTACAATGAAGGCCCTGTATTAATTTCGGAAATTGCCGAAAAAAAGAATATCCCAATAAAGTTTTTAGAATCTATTTTGCTGGACTTGAAAAAAGCTGGCGTACTGGATAGTAAAAAAGGTAAAGGCGGCGGCTATTACCTGCGCGAACACCCTTCAAAGACCACCATAGCCAATGTGATGCGCTATGTAGAAGGGCCAATTTCGCTACTGCCTTGCGTAAGCCTGTATTTTTATAAAAAGTGCGAAAACTGCGATGAGCATAATTGTGGTCTTCATAATATAATGGAAGGTGTTAGAGACGCTACGCTGCATATTTTAGAAGGCCGTACGCTTAATGACCTGGCATCCGGTATGGAACTGTTGCCAAAGGCAATGCAAAAAAACCCTAAATAAGTCTACTTGTTTGGTAGAGTTTTGCATTTGCCGTAGATTTGTTTTATTATTAATCTCAAAATCATAAACTATGTCATTGCATCTTGGTGATACTGTACCTAATTTTAATGCAACAACGACTGCAGGCGAAATTGACCTTTACGAATACCTGGGCGATAGCTGGGGCGTATTATTTTCGCACCCTGCTGATTACACACCTGTTTGTACTACAGAATTAGGAAGAACGGCCTTGTTGAAAGAAGAGTTTGCTAAACGTAATGTAAAAGTATTAGCAGTAAGTGTTGATCCTTTAGACAAACACCTAGGATGGATTAATGATATTAATGAAACACAAAACTGTCAGGTAGACTTCCCAATCATAGCGGATGACAACCGTGAAGTAGCTACCTTATATGATATGATTCATCCAAATGCATCTGCAACTGCTACGGTTCGTTCTTTATATATTATTGGGCCGGATAAAAAGTTAAAACTATATATCACTTATCCCGCTTCTACAGGTCGTAACTTTTTTGAAGTGCTTCGGGTAATCGATTCATTGCAGTTAACCGCTAATAACAGCGTATCTACTCCCGAAAACTGGAAACAAGGTGAAGATGTGATTATTTCACCCGCTATATCTACCGAAGATGCTATAAAGAAATTTCCTAAAGGCGTTAGAGTAGTAAAGCCTTATTTGCGTTATACTCCACAACCGGATGCAGCAACCAAATAGGCAAGGGCAAATAATAGAAATGTACTATAAAAAGGTGCATCGTACCCGGTGCACTTTCTTTTAACTTATAAACAGGCATATTGATAATGGAACATCTGGCGCATTTACAGGAAATCTATAACAGCCTGCCTATTGAAGAAGCACTGAGGCAAACAGCCGACCTGTTTCCCGGCAAAGTAAAATTTTCTTCTTCGGTAGGGCAGGAAGACCAGGTGCTTACCGATATCATTGCCCGTAACAAAGTTGGTATTACTGTTTTTACTATTGATACCGGCCGGCTGTTTAATGAAGTGTATGATACGCTGGAAAAAACGCAGGCCCGGTATAAAATTCCTATTGAAGTGTACTTTCCGCAGGCTGAAGCCGTACAGCAAATGGTGCAGGATAAAGGCGTTAACTTATTCTACGATTCGGTAGAAAACAGGCAAAGCTGTTGCGGGGTACGGAAGGTAGAACCGTTAAACAGGGCTTTGCAAAATACTGATGTTTGGATTACGGGTTTGCGGGCCGATCAAAATGCACACCGCCAGTCTGTACCAATGGTGGAGTGGTTGCCCGATAAGAAAATGTATAAGATCAACCCATTATTACATTGGTCTTACGATGATATATTACATTACATCAAAGAAAAAAATGTTCCCTATAATCCGCTTCACGACAAAGGTTTCATCAGTATTGGCTGCGCCCCTTGTACAAGGGCTATTGAGCCGGGCGAAGACCCCCGGGCCGGCAGGTGGTGGTGGGAAGCTTCGCATAAAGAATGTGGGTTACATTTAGTTAAATAATATGTATGAGTGAGCAAAACAAAGCAAGTATTTTTCCAAGAGAACTGGAGCATGAGGCTATTTATATTATGCGTGAAGTAGCCGCGCAATTTGAAAAGCCGGTACTGTTATTTTCCGGTGGCAAAGATTCGATAACCCTGGTGCACCTGGCACGTAAGGCTTTTTATCCGGCCAAAGTTCCGTTTCCGATGCTGCATATTGATACCGGCCATAATTTTCCCGAAACGATCGAGTTCAGGGATAGGCTGGCTAAAGAATCGGGTATACAATTAATTGTACGCTATGTGCAGGATAGTATCAACGAAGGAAAAGTAAAAGAAGAAACCGGCAAATATGCCAGTCGCAATATGTTGCAGACGGTTACCTTACTGGATGCGATTGAAGAGCTAAAATTTGATGCCTGCATGGGCGGCGCCCGCAGAGACGAAGAAAAGGCAAGGGCCAAGGAGCGCATTTTTTCGGTGCGGGACGACTTTGGACAGTGGGATGCCAAAAAGCAGCGGCCTGAACTGTTTGATATGCTGAACGGTAAAATAAATGTAGGCGAAAACGTAAGAGTGTTTCCCATTTCCAACTGGACAGAGCTGGATGTGTGGAATTATATCAAAGAAGAGAACTTAGCTATTCCGTCCATCTATTATTCGCACCAGCGGCAAATTATTGAACGCGATGGCTTATACTGGCCTTCCTCCGATTTTTTAAATACCAGCGAAGACGAAGTGCCCTTTGAAGCTACTGTTCGTTTTAGAACCGTAGGCGATATGACGTGTACAGCAGCAGTATTATCGGAAGCGGTATCCATTGATAAAATTATTGAAGAAATAAAAGAAGCTACCATATCGGAAAGGGGCGCCCGTATTGATGATAAGCGTTCCGAAGCTGCTATGGAAAAACGCAAGCAGGTGGGGTATTTTTAGTAGGCAGTATTGCGAGGATTTGTAAAAAGCACCCTATAATTCGGAATGCAAAAGAAAGTGACACAACAGGCGGAGAACAGCATTTCAAAAGCCGGTTACCTAATATCAAATTAAAATTTAAAGATCAGAGATGGATGTATTAAGAATTGCTACTGCCGGAAGTGTGGATGATGGCAAAAGTACGTTGATAGGCAGATTACTATACGATACCAAATCAATCACTAAAGATAAACTGGAGGCTGTAGAAGCGTCCAGTAAAAGAAAAGGCCTCAACTTTACCGATCTATCATTACTAACCGATGGCTTAATAGCGGAAAGAGAACAGGGTATAACTATTGATGTGGCCCATATTTATTTTTCTACCGATACCCGTAAATATATTATTGCTGATACCCCGGGTCATGTGGAGTACACCCGCAATATGATAACAGGGGCATCTAATGCCGAGGCCTCCATTGTATTAATTGATGCCCGTAAAGGCGTATCAGAGCAAACCCGCCGCCATTTATTCATATCCTCTTTGCTAAAAATTGATACTGTTTTTGTGTGTGTCAATAAGATGGACTTGGTTGATTTCAGCGAAGTCACATTTACTGCTATCAAAGACGAAGTGGCTGCATTGGCTACGAAAATTGGCTTTAGCGGCAAATTGCATTTTATACCGATAGCTGCTAAAGATGGCGACAACGTAGTGCAACTTTCACCACGCATGCCGTGGTATACAGATAAAGCCCTGCTGGAACATTTGGAAAGCCTGCCGGTGCATCAAAATGATGAGGCGCTGCCAACCCGTTTCCAGGTGCAGTATGTAATACGGCCTCATAGTAACGAGTACCACGATTTTAGAGGATACGCCGGCAAACTGGTAAGCGGCTTTATGAAAGAAGGTCAAAAAGTTACTGCATTACCTTCTTTACGTGAAGCTACTATTCAGGCAATTTATACCGGCAACAAAAAAGTTTCAGCAGCGCATGCAGGCGAGAGCC
This sequence comes from Chitinophagaceae bacterium, assembly GCA_025924755.1. Classification (GTDB taxonomy): domain Bacteria; phylum Bacteroidota; class Bacteroidia; order Chitinophagales; family Chitinophagaceae; genus Flavisolibacter. Next base: position 6,311 of record JAICHT010000022.1, read on the forward strand.
TGGCTATAGAGCTTTCAGAAGATATTGATGTGAGCCGGGGCAATATGCTGGTGCCAACGGGAGCCGCTTATCAGCAGCTAAGCACCTTTACAGCAAAACTTACCTGGATGGATGAGCAACCTTTGACTATTGGTAAAACTTTTTTGTTGCAGCATGGCGTAAACCGCGTAAAAGCAAAGCTCACGTCCTTCAGCCATGTAATTGATATGAATACCGTGGAGGAAAAAGGGAATGTAAAAGAATTCAGATTAAATGATATTGGTGAAGTTTCCATTAAAACTGCCAAACCCATATTTGCGGATATATACAAAACAAATCCGCGGAACGGTGCCTTTATTTTAATAGATGAGTTCAGCAACCATACTGTAGCAGTTGGTTTTATTGAAAGTATATGATGCTGCAGTTAGCAGCACTTTAAAATAATTGATGATATTTTATTTGGTAGTGAATTAAATGGTACGGTACCAAGTTTAGGCTTTGCACTCTGCAGGAATCCCATTAACCAAGCAGATTTGAAAATGTTAGGTATTATTCTTTCGCAACTGTTGCAATAGGGCTCTTAAATCTTTAGGAATTTCTGCTTCCAGTTGGTATTCTTTTTCGTTCATTTTAAAATGAAGCTTCCAGGAATGGAGCGCCAGCCTGGATAGGATTGGCCGCTCATCGTCTTCTTTTTTGGAGAGGTTATAATTCTTTTTTAAAGAAGATATTAAAACAGGCTTGCCATCGCCATATAAATCATCACACACTATAGGATGGCCGATATACTTCATATGCACCCGTATCTGGTGGGTGCGGCCGGTATGCAGTTGAAATTGCAGCCAGCTATAAAACCGGAAGGTTTCTAAAACTGCATAATCGGTTAATGACGCTTTGCCTTTTTTGTTCACCACCATGGAGCCTCTTTTTACCGGGTGTTCCATAATTGGGGCATCAATACTTCCGCTTTCATCTGCCGGTTTGCCCAATACCAACCCTACATAAAATTTTTCTACCTCGCGGCCTTCAAACAATAGGGATAACTGCTTATGAGCACTTTCGTTTTTTGCAAAAACCACTACGCCGCTGGTTTCTTTGTCCAGCCGGTGAACGGTATAAATTTCACCAAATGCATTTTTCAGGTGATTTTTAAGAGATATATTTCCTTCTCGATCCGGCACGGTTAATACACCCGCCGGCTTATTAACGGCCACTACATCTTCATCCTGAAAAATAATATAATTATCTAATTTCATTGGGCAGTATAAACGTTGTATTTACTTTTTTCCTTTGCCAAAAAACTTTAATTCCCGTACTTCTCTTTCATTTAAAAAACGCCATTTGCCCCGTTCTACGTTCTTTTTGGTAAGCCCGCCAAACATCACGCGGTCTAATGCTTTTACATCATAACCCAGGTGTTCAAAAATGCGCCGTACAATTCGGTTGCGGCCAGTATGTAGTTCCACTCCAATATGCGTTTTATCCTGCGCATCGGTGTAGGCCAACACATCTACGTTCACAACGCCATCCTCCAGTTCTACGCCTTTTAATATGGAGTCAAAGTGTTTTTTCTCCAATGGTTTATCAAGCGTTACTGCATATACTTTTTTTATTTCATTGCTGGGGTGTGTAAGCTTTTGTGCTAATTCACCATCGTTGGTTAACAGCAATACACCCGAAGTATTTCTGTCGAGGCGACCAACAGGGTACACCCTTTCTTTGGTAGCATGACTAATCAAATCTAAAACCGTTTTTCGTTTTTGCGGATCGTCGGTAGTGGTGATAAAATCTTTTGGTTTATTAAGTAATATGTATACCAGTCCTTTTACAGGAGCTACTTTTTTACCATTCACAATCACGGAATCTGTTGGCACTATTTTATGCCCCGGCTCGGTTACCGCTGTGCCATTCACTTTTACTTTTCCGTTCTTTATTAAATCTACTGCATCCCTCCTGGAGCATACACCACTATGTGCAATATATTTGTTCAGGGGCATATTTTCCTCCGCCTTGCGAACAATGGCCGGCGCAGCTTTTACAATATTTTCTCTTGGAATAGCACCTTCACGTTTTTGTTGTTTCCTTTTCTCAATAGCAACTTCTTTTTCTTTTTTCCACTGCCTTTTTTCCTGTTTAATTTGTTCCTTTAAAGCGCTACCCGTTTTTCTGCCGGTAAAAAACTGCTCAAAGCCTGATTTCTTTTTCATTGACTGGTATAAGATGCAAAAATATAAAAGGCCGTGCACTGCACAGCCTTTTGTTTTAATATGAAACCCTAAATCTATAGTTACCTGCTTTCTTTCGGAGCATGTTCTTTTCTGAAAGACTTCATTTTTTGTAGCTGATCGGGGGTTAATACAGTCTTAATTTCTTCACGTTGCTGTTTCATCAGTTCTTTTATATGCGATTTTTTATCTTCCTGCGAAAGCGATGCATCATTATGGATAGTCTGGATTTTTTTTTGATAGGAACTACGGATCTGCGTCATTTTATCCTGCTGATCTTTGGATAAGTCAAGAGCCTGCTGCATCTGCTGCATTCTTTCAGTATGACGATTTTTATTGAAAGCTTGGCCATCCCGGAAATTGGCATTCTTTCCTTTTTTCTCTTTCCATTCTGTTCTCATTTTTACTAACTGGTCTTTTTGTTCGGGAGTCAGCACCGCTTCCATTTTAGATTTAAATTGCTGGTGCAACTCCTGCCTGCGGGTTTTCCTATCAGCTTCCGATAACTGGTTGTTCTTTTTTAATTCCAGCATTTGTGTTTTCATATCTTGCCGCATTGATTTTAACTGCGCCTTTTGATCGGCTGTTAAATTCAGCTTTTCATATGCCATTCTATGTTCTTTCTTATGACCCTGATGTGTGGCGGTAGAATCGGTTTGTGCTTGTGCAGCACCTATGCTAAATGCAATGATTAATGCACTGGTGAATATTCTTTTCATATTTATTTTTTATTTTAAAAGTGAACAGAATAAAGACCCTTGCTTAGCAAGTTGGTTTAAGAAAGTGGCGTTAAATAAGGTTAATGCTTTTCTTTATTGGCCAGTTGGCCGCAAGCAGCATCAATATCTTTTCCACGGCTGCGGCGCAGGCGGGCATTTACTTTGGCTTTGCCAAGATAGGCCATAAACGCGTCGGTACGTTCTGCAGAAGGTTTACTAAAGTTAGCTAAGTCAATAGGATTGTATTCGATGATATTTACTAAATCGGCCGGAACCTGGCGGTAAAATTTTATCAATTCATCCGCATCTTTTGTACTATCATTAAAGTCATTAAAAAGTATATACTCTAATGTAATTTCATTTTTGGTCTGTTGATAAAAGTAATTTAATGCATCAACTAACGCTTTTAGATTATTGCTTTCGTTGATGGGCATAATCTCGTTGCGCTTAATATCATTTGCGGCGTGTAGGGACAATGCCAGTTTAAAGCGAACCTTATCATCACCTAACTGCCTGATCATTTTTGCTACACCGGCAGTAGAAACCGTAATGCGCCTGGGACTCATAGCCAGCCCATCCTGGGCGGTAATTCGTTCAATGGCTTTTAATACATTTTTATAGTTCAGCAACGGCTCACCCATGCCCATAAACACAATATTGGAAAGCTTTTTACCGTACGTGTTTTCGCACTGCTGGTTAATTAAAACCACCTCATCATAAATTTCGTCGGCATCAATATTACGCTTGCGTTCGATATAGCCGGTAGCACAAAATTTGCAACTGAGTGAGCAGCCGATTTGTGATGAGACACAAGCGGTATAGCGGCTTTCGGTAGGTATTAAAACCCCTTCGCATAAATGGCCTTCGTGCGTTTTGAAACGCGATTTTATAGTACCGTCTGAGCTATATTGCGTTGCATCAATAGTTAAAGCAGGAAGTGTAAAATTATCACCCAATTTTTGGCGCAATTCTTTGCTCAAATTGGTCATATCGGCAAAGCTTTGGGCTCCCTTTTGCCAAAGCCATTCCCAAACCTGCCGGGCACGGAACTTCTTTTCACCCATCGTTTCAAAATACTGCTCCATCTCGATTAAAGAAAGCTGACGGATATTTTTATGTGCCGCTTTTGTCATACCGCAAAGATACTACAGCGCTAGGCATTCGCTGGTTTGGAGGACCTTTTATGCTGAACTTTAAACAGATTTTCACTTATGGCACCTACCCATTTTAGAGCCGGTGCCAGGGTTAAAAGAAAAATTAGATTCTCGTATATAAATAACCTGAACAAAAACCCGCCACCTATGGCAAAAAGCAAGTAACCGATTATTAAGTAGCAGTCGTATTTAAAAGAAATGAAACCGGCTACAAAACTTACTTCGATACCTATCATAATTACCCAAAAAAGATGAGCAATATAGCGATGCTGAATCAGCCAGGTAATGATACTCAACCGCATAGTAGTTTTGTGTTGTAAAATATCGGTTAGGTGCCGGGAAACCAGCTGTGTATAGATCTGATCCGGAAAAAAGAGATTACCTCTGAAAACCTTCCAAAGCCCGGCGCTAAACATGCCGAAGCAAAATAGAAACCGCACAAATGCAAGCGCATATGCAAAGTTTACTTTTGAAGCAAATACAAATGGAAAACTAACAAACAAAATCCCAATATTGATGTAATGATGACCTGTCATTAAATTGGTTAATACAAAAAAAACAAAGTGTGTAATAAAGAAAAGAATCGTAGATATATTTTGCTGGTTCCAGATGATAGAACACAGGCAGGAGCCAATTAGCATAAAGTCAAAAACCAGGGGAATTTTTGCAGCGATGAAATTGGGTAAATCCAATATCATAAAAAGCCAGTAAACCGGGTCAATTTCCTGGTACAAAAGTGGTTCGCTGCCTATTTGATGAATCAAAGTATGTGCAAAATATCGTGCTAGCAAAACCAGTAGGGTAGCACTGAAGAAGATGCGTTGCAATGCTTCACGCTGCACTACCGCACAAGCTACATAATCATTAAAATGCAGCCACTGTTTCACTCCGGATTAGTTTAAATGATAGATGAGCCGCATCAAAAAGATAGGTATTCTCTTGTATGCATACAGTGTGGATAGCTATACCAGTATACTGGCTGCATTTGGTTTTGAACCAGCTTTCAAATTGCAGCATCTTGCCGGGAGTATTGTAAATTTTATTTTTTACAAAAGGATACAAAAAAGACCCGGTAAAAAAAGGATACCTTGATTCTACCCTCGACTTAACGACATCTTCATTATTATTGTTTTTTATGATCAGGTAATTGTCCAAATCTACCAGTAGTAAAGCTGTTTCCGGTGAGGCAATATGAAAGGAATCCATTGCTATATGGTTTAAGAAAACATATCGGTGCATAACCTTGCCCGTATATGGTGTTTTTTCTGAAAACATGCCATATAAAAAGAAAGGTGTGACTTCAAGTTTAATAGCCGTCAGACCAAGTTGTATCAACGAAAAAAATAAGAAAAAGTAAAAGAGCCTCCGCTTGTGGTGAAACAGCGTTGAAAAAAAATCAACCAGTAAAATATGATGAAGCAGGTTCTTTTTCATTCCGATTTAAAAATAGTATATAATTAAATGGAAAAAGCTTGCAGCATTAAACAGAGGTTTATTGGATCTGAAACAAATTCAGTAATCCGTTAGGCTGCTTTTGCTGTAAAATTTTGTTTTGGCCTTTTACTAAATGTGCCTGTAAAATACTATATTCATCCAAAGATGTAAATTATGAAGCTATTTTTGATGTTCCTTTTTATTTGTGGTGTTTTTTTAGGTAAAGCGCAAGCGCCGGATACGGCACTAAGCCAGTATGCAGGCACTTACAATTTTCCGTCAGGAAGTTTTATCACTTCTGCTACCGTTTCGCTGGATAGCAATGTATTAAATGTAAACTCCGCTCAGGGCTCTTCGCCACTGGAAATGAAAGGCAAGGATACATTTGCACTGGTAAACTATGATGGCGGTATGGTTTATTTTTTTAGAAACGATCAAGGCAAGGTGGCTAGAATTAAAGTAGCGGTACAAGACATATTATTGGAAGGAACCAAGTCAAATGTAACAGCCTGGTTAAACAAAAATTATTATATGCATCCCGGGAAGCAGCTTCCGGTAAAATAAAGTTTTCGTTTCATTTAAATAAACGGGAAGTCAGGTAAATCGGTTTGGGCAAGTGTTTGTTGCAAACCGGTTTGCAAGTTTTTTACAACACAGGTCTTATCCATTACTTCCCGGCTTCCAATAATTATTACATAAGGAATATTTTTTTTCTCGGCATATTTAAACTGCTTATCCATTTTTGCGGGTTCGTGGAAAATTTCCGCCGCAATCTTGTTTCTGCGAAGCCGTTGCAGCAATTGGTAAGCTACCTGGCTTTCCGGCTGGCCTAAATTAAACAACAAAGCTTTGGTGGATTGCGACACCGTTTGCGGAAATAACTTTAATTCTTCCATTACATCGTATATACGGTCTACCCCAAAAGAAATGCCCACACCCGGAATATTAGGTACACCAAATAACCCTGTTAAATCATCATACCGACCACCGCCGCCAATGCTCCCGATTTTTACTTCGGCAGGTGCCTTTGCTTCAAAGATGATCCCGGTATAATAATTAAGTCCGCGGGCAAGTGTAAAATCAATCGTTATATTAACAGTTGGCTTTTCGGTATTGATAGCAGTTAATATGAATTCGATTTCGCTGATACCTTTTTTACCGGTTTCAGAGGAGGCGAAAAGATTTTTTGCAGCATGCAATTTTTCATCGTTACTGCCGCTGATACTTAAATAATTTTCGATGCTGCTGATTTGCTCATTATCTAATCCACGCTGTTGCAATTCTTCTTTTACTTTTTCCAATCCTATTTTATCGAGCTTGTCAATAGCAATAGTAATATCCATCATTTTATCGCTGCCGCCGCAGCATTCTGCGAGTGCAGTTAATATCTTACGGGAGTTTATTTTAAGTTCGTAATTGCCTATCCCCAATTGTGTAAATACATCATGGTACAGGTTTACAAATTCTACTTCATTTATTAAAGAATTACTACCCACAATATCGGCGTCACATTGGTAAAACTCGCGGTAGCGGCCTTTCTGCGGCCGGTCTGCCCGCCACACCGGTTGTATCTGGTAGCGCTTAAACGGAAAAGTAAGCTGCCCATAATTCATAGCTACATACCGGGCAAATGGGATGGTTAAATCGTATTTCAAAGCCCGTTCAGTAATGCCTTTGGTGTTTTTCCCAGCCAATACTTTTTCAAAATCTTCTTTTGCCAAGTTGTGTTTTGCCGGGTTATCCAATCCATTATTTAAAATTTTAAAAATCAGCTTGTCGCCTTCTTCACCGTACTTGCCCATCAGGGTTTCCAGGTTTTCCATTGCTGGTGTTTCCAGCGGTTGAAAGCCGTACAACTCAAATACGTTTTTTATAGTGGCCAGAATATATTGTCTTTTACGTACTACATCGGGAGCAAAATCCCGGGTGCCTTGTGGTAAAGAAGCTTTGGTCATAGTAAATTATAAAATGGTGGCAGCAAAGTTTTATTGATTTGTAATATCATTTATCGCTCTTTGAATTATTTTATCGCAGGCCGCATATATTAGCTGATAGGCTTCGTGATATCCCGGCTCAGGGCCATACCATGGGTCAGGCACCGAAAGGTTTTTACCCGGATGCAATTCATTTAACAGCAAATCTACCTTTTCGGGTTTATACCTGTCTTTGGCAATCCATCTAATTTCGTCCAGCACATCATCGGCCAGTGCATATATTTTGTCATACTTATCCATATCGTCTTTTGTAAAAAGCCGGGCTTTCTGGCTACATATATCAATGCCGTTTAACCGGGCTACTTTTTGCGAGAGCCGGTGCGGTGCTTCGCCAATATGGTAGCCGTTGGTACCTGCGCTGTCTACCTGCCAGTCTAGTCCTGCTTCCATGGCCTTATGTTGTAAGATGCCTTCTGCAAGCGGGCTCCGGCAAATATTTCCCAGGCATACCATCAAAATCTTCATCTGCACTAAATTTAAAGGCTGCAAATGTACGCTATGGCACCGCTGCAATGTAAAATTTACGACACTGTTATGGAAAATCTGTATTTCCGGCACCTGTATTATAAAGACTTGTAAGAGGCAACTTGCAGGTACTTTATATATTGCTTTGGGGCTGGTTTGTTTTTTGTAATTGATACCTGCATGCTAGTGGTTGTGCAATCGTTTCTATCAGTGCAAGCTCAAGAGTAAAAATTTCTTTAAATTGCCGTCAGATCGGAGGCCTTTTGTATTATGATGGAAGAATTTGAAAATGAAAGAAGAAAACAGATTAGTGTAAGACGTTCCATAATGGATTACAGTATGGGTGTATTGTTCACCCTGTTAGGTCTTTTGTTTTTAGTGCACGACAAACTGGGTTTTGAACTGGGCACCCACCGTTCTTTTGCGTTGGATATGGTTTTTGGAACGATGTGTGTATTGTATGGTGTGTGGCGAATTTACAGAGGGTATAAAAAGAATTATTTTAATTAGCAGGTGGTAAGGATATACATTATGATACCAATAAAAAGCTGGATTTATTTACTTCTTGCGGGCATTATCTTTAATAGCTGCGGCTCCGGTGGAAATTCCAACCAGACCGATGACCCTGACCGGGGCACTATACAAATTAGTGTAGACGAATCGTTCAAACCAGTAATAGATTCACAGATCCAGGTATATGAATCTTCGCACCCCCAAACAAAAATAATTGCGCACTATAAACCGGAAGCCGAATGCTTACGAGATTTTGCAAATGACAGCATAAGGTTAGTAATTGCTACCAGGGGCTACTCCAAAAACGAACAGGACTTTATAATAGATTCTATGAAGACTGAGCCTTCAAAGATGACTATTGCCTATGATGCCATTGCGCTTATTGTAAATCCGCAGGCGGCAGACTCTATGTTTACTATGCCTGAAGTACGTGATATTGTTACTGGAAAATCGGCCAAAAAACTGCAGCCGGTTTTTGATGGGGTGCATGCTACCAGTACCGTGCGGTTTATGATAGATTCTGTATTGAAGGGCGGTCAGCTAGGTGCAAATGTGATAGCGGCTCAAAACAGCGAAGGTGTAATAGACTATGTAGCTAAAAATAAAAGCGCCGTGGGGTTTATAGGCGTAAGCTGGGTAGGCAATAAAGAAGATACCATGCAGCTGTCATTTTTAAAAAAAGTACGGCTGGCTTATCTGGAAAGTACCGATAAGCCCGGTGCTTATGTGCAGCCGGTGCAGGCCAATATTTATTACAGGCGATACCCCATGGTGCGGGATTTGATATATGTACTTAAAGAAAACTATAATGGCCTTGGTCATGGCTTCGCCGATTTTTTGACAAGCCAACGCGGCCAGCTCATTTTTAAAAGAGCATATTTAATGCCGGCAATTATGCAGTTTAATGTACGCCAGGCATCACTAAGAACCTGACTTTAACAAGTGCCAAATAAACTATAGCTCAATATTTGAAATCAAAAACAAAAACTAAAATGAAGAAATCGACAATCATTCTCCTTTTTGCAGCATTGTTAACATCGGCTTCCGTGTTTGCACAAAGCATTCAGGATGGCATCAATAATTTGTATGCAGAGCGAAATCAAAGTGCAAAAGCCATATTTGAGAAAATGGTTTCATCCAACCCTAACAATATGGAAGCTACTTATTGGTTAGGACAAACTGACCTTGCGATGGGTGATACTGCAGGCGCACAAAGTGTATATCAAAAAGCGCTGGCTGCTAATGGCAATGCGCCACTGGTGCTGGTAGGTATGGGCCATCTGGAACTGTTGCAGGGAAAAACTGATGAAGCCAAACAAAAGTTTGAATCTGCAATTACTATGAGCCATGGTAGAAAAGGGAATGACCCAAATGTATTAAATGCTATCGGCCGGGCTAATGTAGATGCCAAAGCAGGAGATACTACTTACGCCATTTCCAAATTAACCGAAGCGGCACAACTGGCTCCAAACAATCCGGATATTCTTTTGAACTTAGGTAATGCTTATCGCAAAGCTCACGAAGGTGGTAAGGCCGTTACTGCTTACATAAAAGCTACTCAACTCAATCCTAATTTTGCCCCGGCTTATTACCGGATGGCCCGCATATATGAAACCCAGCGCAACTGGGATATATATACGCAAGATCTTCAAAAAGCGATTCAGGTAGACCCAAAGTTTGCTCCGGCTTACTATGGTTTGTATTATTACACCCTAACATATCCAAGAGATTTTTCCAAGGCGGAAACGTATGCTAATCAGTATATAGCTAACTCAGACCCAAGTGTGCAGAATGATTATATAAAAGCACAGACTGCCTTTGTACAAAAGCATTATGATACGGCTATATCTACCGCAAAAAACATTATTGAAAAAGCAGGTGAACAAACCAATCCGCGTGTTTACCGCTTATTGGGCTATAGCTACCTTGAAAAAGGAGACACCGTAAGCGCAAGACCTTATGTAGACCAGTTATTTGCAAAAGCTAAAGAAGAAGATATTGTTCCGATGGATTACATCTTACAAGCAGATGCATATGCCTCTACTAATCCGGACATGGTGGTAGCCAGCTATTTAAAGGCTGCAAAGCAAGATACGGTAGTAAGTAACCAGATGAAATTTTTACAGGAAGGAATAGATCGTTTTAAAGCATCCGGGCAAAAAGAACTGGAAGGCGATTTAAGGCTGGCTCAATATAAATTGCAGTCCAATCCTAACCCGGCCGAATTATTCCAGATTGGATTGCCTTTTTACCAGGGAAGAAATTTTCAGCGGGCCGACAGTGTATTTACTGCTTATTCTACTGCTTTGCCGGATAGCATCTACGGATACTACTGGAGTGCGCTTTCAAAATCTCAGCAGGATAGTACTATGTCGCAAGGGCTGGCAGTACCCGATTTTCAAAAGGTATTGGATATTGCTTCTAAAGACACTGCACGTTTTAAAAGCCAGGGCGTACAGGCAAGCGGTTACTTAGCCGGTTATTATAACAATGTGAAAAACGATAAAGCTACTGCTATTCAATATTTGCAGAAAGGCCTGACATTTGATCCGCAAAACGAATCTATAAAAAGCAGCCTGGATGTTTTGCAAAAAGCCGCGTCAAGGCCGGCAGCAAGATCGTCCAGTGGCACGAAGACTAAAACAAAAACCACGACGAAAAAAACAACCACAAAGAAAAAAGGATAAAGTTCTGATAGTTTTAAAAGTCCCTCCATTTAGAGGGACTTTTAATTTAGCACTATCTTATTAAATAAATAGCCCAACATTTAATTACCTGACTTATTTTTGTACGCCATTTACAACCTATGATTTATTTTCTGCAAACAAACGCTTCTACAGTTGTTGATAATGTAAATAATGCGCAAAGTTATTTGCCGGTAGGATTACAGCTATTGTTTGCCACCGGGCTTATAAGTTTGTTGATGGTGCTTACCCATTTTTTGGGCCCAAAGCGTAAAACCACCGATAAGCTTCAAAACTTTACAAGCGGTATTGAAAGCCACGGAAATGCCCGGCAACCGGTGGCTATTAAATATTTCCTGGTAGCTATTCTGTTTGTGTTGTTTGATGTGGAAGTTATTTTCTTTTACCCATATGCTGTCAATTTCAGAGGGTTAGGTTGGAGTGGTTTTTGGGCAGTATTGATGTTTGTGGCGTTCTTTTTATGCGGATTTATTTACATAATTAAGAAAGGCGCTTTAACCTGGGAAGACTAAGATATTTAAAAATGTAAAGAGGTGCAGTATTTGATCTTTACGTTTCACATCTAAATTAATTTATTATGGCTCGTCCGGTATCATATAATGTAAACGAAAAACCTTTGGTGAACGATATCAGTATGGCAGCAATGCCTGATGGTTATCAGGGAGAAGGATTTTTTGCTTCTAAACTAAGCGACGTAGTAGGGTTGGCCCGTAAAAATTCCATCTGGCCCTTACCTTTTGCTACGTCTTGCTGTGGTATTGAGTTTATGGCCACTATGGCTTCGCATTACGATTTGGCCCGTTTTGGATCGGAGCGGTTGGGCTTTTCGCCCCGCCAGTGCGATTTGCTGATGGTAATGGGTACAATAGCTAAGAAAATGGCCCCCGTAGTAAAGCAGGTTTATTTACAAATGGCAGAACCACGGTGGGTAATAGCCGTAGGCGCCTGTGCCTGTAGCGGCGGTATATTTGACAGCTATAGCGTGCTGCAAGGGATTGATCAGATTGTTCCGGTAGATGTATATGTTCCGGGTTGTCCGCCAAGGCCCGAAGCTATATTGGATGGAGTGATGCGTATACAGGACCTGATAGGAAAAGAAAGTATCCGCCGGAGAAATGGTGAGCAGTATAAAAATTTATTAAACAGCTACGGAATACAGTAAAGAAGCTACCGCTCAAAGTTCATAGATATGGCATTAAGCAATGATGTAATACAAGCCCGGTTAAAAGAAAAATTTGGTGATCAGGTTACAAACTTTGAAGAGCCTTATGGCATGCTTACTTTTGAAGCACCTAAGGAGCAAAACCTGAAGTTGCTGAATTTTTTATACGACGATGACGAGTTGAAGTTTCGTTTTCTTACAGATGTTACTGTCGTGCATTATCCGGCTTATGCCGGCAGAGAGCTTGCCATTGTATATCATTTACACAACCTGGTTGATAATATCCGTATTCGCTTTAAAGTATTTACCGATATTAAACAACCGGATGTGTATACGGCAACCGGCTTATTTGCTTCGGCCAACTGGCAGGAGCGGGAAGCATATGACTATTACGGGGTAAATTTTGTAGGGCATCCCAATTTAAAACGCATTGTGAACGTAGAGGAAATGGATTACTTCCCGATGCGAAAAGAATTCCCGCTGGAAGATCAAACCAGGGTTGATAAAGACGATGAAATGTTTGGACGGGGCGGCAGTATAGACTTTGGTAATATGCCTACGGAAGACAGGCAACATACCATTGCAGAAGAAGATAAGAATACAGAGCTATAAGCGTGAATGGTGAAGCCGGCCAGGGCTGATATGGTTACGGCTTTATTTGTAGCGAAGTCTATATTAGTAAGCAGAAAGTTTTTCTTGCAAAGCTGGCGCATAATACAAAAAGCGCTGAAGTGTACGACACAAGAAAATCCGGATCATCAAGTTAACTACATTATTTTATGCTGCGGCTGTCGGCAGCTAATGGATAAACTAAAAATAAACAGGTTCGCCTGAAGGCGGATTTCAATATGGTAACTACAGAAAAACATGCTACGCTTCCAGAAGGAAGTATCGAAACAAAAACCACTACATTAAATCTTGGTCCTACACACCCGGCTACGCATGGCGTGTTTCAAAATATCCTGGAGCTGGATGGTGAACGCATCGTATCGGCCGAACAAACAATAGGCTATATACACCGGGCATTTGAAAAAATTGCAGAACGCCGCCCACTTTATCAAATCACTCCACTTACCGACCGGTTGAATTATTGCTCATCGCCTATAAACAATATGGGCTGGCATATGACCTGCGAAAAACTGTTGGGTATTCAAACGCCTAAGCGGGTAGATTATTTGCGGATCATCATTATGGAACTGGCACGTATTGCCGACCATATTGTATGCAATGGTGTAATAGGAGTAGATACCGGTGCTTTTACCGGTTTTTTATATGTGATGCAATACCGGGAGCTGATCTATGAAATTTGGGAAGAAATATGCGGCTCACGCCTTACTACCAATATCGGTCGTATCGGAGGCTTTGAACGCAACTTCAATAATATTGCTTTTACAAAGCTGGAGAAGTTTCTTGCCGAATTTCCGGACGTATTAACGGAGTTTGAAAACCTTTTTGTACGCAGCCGTATTTTTATGGAACGTACAATAGGCACGGGTCCTATTAGTGGCGAAAGAGCCTTAAATTATGGTTTTACAGGCCCTAATCTAAGGGCGGCAGGTGTAGATTATGACGTACGCGTACAAACGCCTTATTGCAGCTATCAGGACTTTGAGTTTGAAGTTCCGGTAGGTTCCACCGGCGATTCGTATGACCGTTTTTTGGTGCGTAATGGAGAAATGTGGCAGTCGCTGAATATTATTAGGCAGGCCTACCAGAAAGTGCAGGCTTTCAAAGGTGAAGAGGCAGAAGTATATCATGCTGACGTACCTGAATATTACCTGCCTGAAAAAAAAGATGTATATACTAAAATGGAAGCGCTCATCTATCATTTTAAAATAGTGATGGGTGAGATAGATATGCCACCCGGCGAAGTATACCATAGTGTGGAAGGTGGTAACGGAGAACTCGGTTTTTATTTAATAAGTGATGGGGGCAGAGCTCCTTACCGGTTGCATTTTCGCCGGCCTTGTTTTATTTATTACCAGGCATATGAAGAGCTGGTAAAAGGTGGTATGTTGAGCGATGCCATTATTGTAATGAGTAGCCTGAACCTGATAGCAGGCGAAATGGACGGGTAAAACAATTAATGAATTAAAAGTTAAGAATTATAAAAGTAAAAGCTTCTTTTTACATTTCTAATTTTACATTTTGCATATCAAATGAAATTCTCTGAAGAAAAATTAAATAAAGTAACTGAAATCATTGCCCGGTATCCTCCAGGGTCTCAAAAGAGTGCCTTATTGCCTTTGCTGCACCTGGCGCAGGAGGAGTGGGGTTGGCTGAGCGTAGAAGCGATGGATTATGTGGCCGGATTGCTGCAATTGAAACCTATAGAGGTGTATGAAGTTGCTACTTTTTACAGCATGTACCATTTAAAACCGGTAGGCAAGTATGTATTTGAAGTATGCCAAACAGGGCCGTGTATGATAAATGGC
>JAICHT010000023.1 GCA_025924755.1 Chitinophagaceae bacterium
CGCATAATGCATAGCATATTGCATTCCTCTCTTTTTGATTTTAATTAAAAAATCGCCTTTGGCATCATTGGTTATTAAATTTCGAGGCGGACGAATATCTCTTTCACAATAAGGTGCGTTTTCCAATAGCTGCCCGTTTTTACTTACATATTTTTTTGGGAACCGAATAGGGCTAAACGATTCCGCTATCAACAACCGGTTGTTTTTAGTATCAAAATGAACCTGGTAAATAGTACCGCGGGGAATGATTACATAATCGCCATAGCCAAAAGTGATTTCACCATACATGGTTTTTAACGTACCACTGCCTTCGTGTAAAAAAATCAGTTCATCGGCATCGGCGTTTTTATAAAAGTAATCTTCCATGCTTTCCTGCGGCGCTGCCAATACTACCTGCACGTCATTATTCACCAAAACAGGTATGCGGCTCTCTAAAAAATCTTTTGCTGGTTGGATATTAAATCCTTCAAAGCTGCGATGCTTCAGCATTTTCTCTTCTGCAATTTCCGGCTGTACACTGACCGCCTTTTCAGTTTTTATTATTTGCGTAGGCGGATAAAGATGATAAAGCAAGGAAGAATCGTTGGAAAAACCTTCGGTAGAAAAAAGCTGTTCGGAGTATAAGGTGCCATCCGGTTTTTTAAATTGTGTATGGCGTTTATGCGGCACTTCACCAAGTTTAGTATAGTAAGGCATTTGATTACAATTTAGGGTTATATAATAAAGCAAGTCAATCGTCAATTAGTGCTTGGCTTTCCATTTACAATTCACTTTTTCCATATTGACTTATTAACTCAATGACTATTGGCTTTTTTACCATTGACTCAATCGCTATTGCCTATTAACCTTTTCTATAAATTTATGAAACTTATTTTGTGCGGTAAAACTGAAATGAATAGCGCATGACACGAATTGGATTATTATCTGACACACATGGCTTTTTGGATGAAGCCGTCTTTACGTATTTTGAAAAATGCGATGAGATATGGCATGCAGGAGATTTTGGCAATATAGAAATAGCGAATCGTTTAAAAGCATTCAAACCATTACGGGGCGTATATGGCAATATTGATGGTTATGACATCCGCAGCGAATATCCCGAAAAATTAAAATGGAAATGCGAAGAAGTGAATGTATATATGATTCATATTGGGGGCTACCCGGGCCGGTATGCTCCGGGTGTAAAAAACGATATAGACTCAATGCCTGCCCGGCTATTTATATCCGGCCATTCGCATATACTTAAAATAATTTATGATGATAAGCTACAATGCCTTCATATGAATCCAGGTGCAGCCGGTAATCACGGCTGGCATAAAATACGTACGCTTATCCGCTTTACTATTGATAAAAAAAATATTAAAGATTGCGAAGTAATTGAATTAGGTAAAAGGGGCCAATTACAATGATAAATCAGCAGAATTAAAACCATCCTCTGCCGGCGCCTACCACTCTAAAAGGCCACGGAATAGAAATGAGCATAATAACCAAAGCTAAAATATAAAACAGCGCCGTACGCCTGTGCTTGGCATTATCTGATATATGTTTCCTGCCTTGCGTTTTTCCCACATGAATCAAAATAATAGCAATAAGCATAGCCACCAAATGCTCTACCGCATAAAAACGAGTGGTAGCGTTTTGCATAACAGCGCTCATGCCGGATGCATTTTTTATCTGGTTGTATCCTAATGGCCCAAAGTACCACAGCACAGCACCAATCAACAACATCAAATCGGCAAAAATGGTTAACAGCAATCCGGTACGGGCATCAGATTTTATAAAAGGACGGCCACCGGCAACCATACTATTAAAAATGGCTATCACTAAAAGAATCAATAAAATCCAACGACCTACACTGTGCATATGTACTAATACAGAATACAAACTGGAATTCATGCCAACTGATTTTGAGTTCATTCAAAACTACAACAGCATCAGTGAACCTCAAAAATTGTTTTGGCATTCAATAGCTTTTCAATTTAAGAACCATTAAAATCAATAGGTTGCCTGCAACAGATTTAGCAGCAATTTATCAAACGATAACAATAAAAGGTTTTGATTTGCAGTTGAAAAAGAACCAGCAACTCATAATGGCAAAACCGCTTTTGTTTTTAACAGGCCTGCTCTGCATTATACTTTGTTCCTGCCACAACAATGGCAGCGAAACCACCACCGCTTTATTAAAACAACCTCCTTATAATAAACTCACCGACAGTATCAAAAACGATCCTGCCAATATGGATCTGTATTATAAAAGAGGTGCGCTGTTATTTCAGAACAACCAGCTAAATGCCGCAGAACAGGATTTAAAAAAAGCCTGGAACACTGCACCAAAGGAAGCATATGCAGTAAGATTGTCTGATATACTGGCCAAGAAAAACTTAGATTCTGCTATTACATTTCTACAACAGGCACTTATTATTTTACCGCAAAGCGTCGCTTTACAGGTGAGCCTAGCCAAACAATTTCATAACCATAAAGAGAACGATAAAGCATTAACCCTTTGTCGGCAAATTGTATCAAAATATCCAAACCAGATTGATGCGCTGGAATTAGAAGCGCAGATTTTAGTAGAACAAAATAAACAAAATGAAGCGATAATCATTTTAGAAAAGGCCTATAGCTATGCACCATTCGATATTGATTTGTGCAACAACCTGGCATTCATATATGCGCAGAATAAAAATCCAAAAGCGTTAGTACTGGCCGATTCGTTGTTGAATATGGATTCGGCTAAAACCCACGCTGAGCCTTATTACTTTAAGGCTTTATATTATGAAAATACCGGCAGCCTCACTACAGCCAAGCAATATTTAAACCTGGCAATTCAGCACGATTATTATTTTTTAGATGCCTATATGGAGAAAGGCCAGATATTATATAATCAAAAAAATTACGACGGTGCCTTAAAAACTTTTTCGCTGGCCGCTACCGTTTCTCCCACTTTTGCCGATGCCTATTATTGGATGGGAAGATGCCAGCAAGCTACGAACCATTATGCGGAAGCCAAACAAAATTACCTGCAGGCATACGGGCTTGACCCCAGTTTAAAAGATGCAAAAGAAGCTGCCGATAAGCTCTGATTTGGAATTTGAATTGCATCCATGGAACTTTGAACTTCAAACTTTACTATGGCCCTGATAGCTCCCTCTTTACTCGCTTCCAATTTTTTAAAACTGCAGGAAGAATGTACGATGCTTAATGAAAGTGAAGCAGACTGGTTTCATTTGGATGTTATGGATGGCCGTTTTGTGCCCAATATCAGTTTTGGTTTGCCGGTTATAGAACAGATTACAAAGACAACTGAAAAACTGTGCGATGTGCATTTGATGATACTGGAACCAGAAAAGTATGCAGAAGCATTTAAAGAGGCCGGCGCTAATATGCTTACCATTCATTTGGAAGTGTGCCCGCATTTACACCGCAATATTGAACAAATAAAATCGCTTGGAATGCAGGCCGGTGTTGCACTTAATCCACATACGCCTATTATTTTACTGCAGGATATCTTGCAGGATATTGATATGGTTTTGATTATGAGCGTGAACCCCGGCTTTGGCGGACAAAAATTTATTCCGCATTCATTAAAGAAAATTGCTGCCTTGCGAAAAATGATTGATGACGCAAAGTTGAACGTAAAAATTGAAGTAGATGGGGGTATCAGTTTACAAAATGCCAAACAGGTAATAAATGCCGGTGCCGATGTATTGGTAGCTGGAAGTTCGATATTCAAATCGGCTGATCCGAAAGAAACCATTCGCCAGCTAAAGCAGTTGTAAATGCTTCTCTGAAAGATATAGTACAAGAGTGCGACGCAACAAAAACTTCATAGCAGCATTACTGCCGGTTACCAAAGCTTAAAACTATTTGTATCTTGATGCGGAATCTTATGAAAAATAGTTTTCGATTTATACTGCTTACTATTGGTATTTTTTGTTTTATAGCTGCAACGGCACAAAAGAAATGGGCTTCTGTAAGTGGACGGGTTGTAGACGACGCGGAGAATTCGTTAAGCCATGTTTCTGTCGTGATATTAGGACAGCAAAAAGGGATCACTACCAACGACTCAGGGTATTTTAAATTAAGAGTACAAGCTGACCGGGCATTTGCACTTACCTTCTCCTATACCGGCTACAAAACGGTACAACAAAATTTTATATTAAACGAAGGTGAAGATGAAACCGTAACCATCCGGCTGGAAACCGGCGCCACTACTTTAGGAGAAGTGGTGGTAAACGATGCAAGAAGCCGGACAGAAGCAGGTTTGATAAAACCAAATCCCAAAAGCATTATTAATATGCCTTCGCCGGTGATGGGTGTGGAAAGTATGATAAAAGTTTTTGTGGGTTCTAATAATGAACTTACTTCTCAATACAATGTCCGCGGCGGCAACTATGATGAGAACCTGATTTACGTAAATGACTTTGAAATTTTTCGTCCTTACTTAGTACGCAGCGGCCAGCAGGAAGGGTTGAGTTTCATTAACCCCGAAATGGTGCACAATATTAATTTTTACAACGGCGGTTTCCAGGCGCGGTATGGCGATAAAATGAGCAGCGTACTTGATATTCAATATAACAAACCAAAAACTTTTGGAGGCTCGGCCTATGTAAGCTTGTTGGAGCAAGGCTTTCATGTGGAAGGTGTGGGTGCAAAAAACAAATTGTCTTATGTGATAGGTGTCCGCAACCGAAGCAACAGGAACTTACTAAGCAGCCAGGAAACACAAGGCAGTTACACCCCTTCTTCCAGCGATCTACAAGCCCTGATTACGTATCAGCTTTCTGCTAAATGGCAGACAGAGTTATTGTCCAATGTATCTGCTACCCGGTTTACATTAATACCTGAATACAGCCAACTCACGTCCTCAGTATTTTCACCTTATTTTACAGCGAACCTGGGCCTGGATATTTATTTTGATGGTCAGGAAAAAGATGCATACAGCACCGCTATGATGGGTGTTTCATCAACTTACCAACCAATAAAAAACTTGAAATTAAAATGGATGGCCTCCCGTTTTGAAGATGATGAAAAGGAGAACATTGATATCAGCGGGCAATACTTATTTGGTGAACGCGATTTTGACAGAACGAAGTCTACTTTCGGAATGATTGTAAATCCACTCGGTGCCGGACTATATCAAAACTTTGCCCGTAACAGTTTACGAATAACCGATTACAACTTTTCACACAAAGGAAGTTATACTATAGGGAAACAGGTATTGCAGTGGGGTGTGGGTTATGACAAAACAATTATTCATGATAAGCTCAATGAATGGGAATACCAGGATTCGGCGGGTTATTCACTTCCATATAATACAGGCAGTTTACAACTTAGTAGTTTTATTAAATCCGCTTCTGATTTATCCATCAATAAACTCAACGGATATGTGCAGAACAACAGCGCTTTTACCAGTGGAGCCCATACGTTCACCTTGCAAACTGGCGTACGGTTTAACTACAATGATTTAAATAAAGAGTTTTTAGTATCGCCCCGCGTAGGTGCCTCCTGGAAACCAGGCTGGAAACAGGATATTATCTTTAGAGCTGCTGCCGGAAGTTATGACCAGCCGCCCTTTTACCGCGAAATGCGCCGCTACGACGGCACATTGAATACAGCTGTAAAAGCCCAACGAAGTTGGCAAGGTGTAGCGGGTTTTGATTACAATTTCAGCGGCTGGAACCGGCCATTACGCTTAACAGGTGAGGCTTATTATAAGTATATGACCAATGTAGTGCCGTATGATATTGATAATGTGCGCATACGTTACTTTGGTGAGAACAATGCAAAGGCATATGCCGCCGGGCTGGAAATGCGGCTCTTTGGCGAAATTGTAAAAGATGCCGAAAGCTGGCTGAGTATCGGTATGATGCGAACGAAAGAAAATATCACCGGCGATTTTTATAAGGTCTATACACTCGATTCCTTAAACCGCCCTGTGGATAGTACTACGAAGCAAGGTGGCTGGTTTCGGAGGCCGACAGACCGGTTGCTTACCGTAGGGATGTTTTTCCAGGACTATCTTTCTACCAACAAAAACTTTAAGGTGTACCTAAATACACTTTATGGCTCAAACCTGCCTTACAATATTCCGGGCAGCATCAAATACCGTAATGCTTTGACGATACCGGCTTATATACGGGTAGATATTGGCTTTAGTGCTTTACTGCTGGATGCTGAAAAGGAAAACCGGCGCAGTCATAATCCCTTCCGCAACTTCAATAATATATGGGCTACGCTGGAAGTGTTTAATTTAATAGACCGGCCGAACACCGTTTCGTACCTGCTTATTAAAGATTTTGCCAATAATACCTATGCGCTTCCTAACCGGCTCACGCCCCGTTTACTCAATTTTAAAATAGTGGCAAGGTGGTAAAATAAACTGCCAAAACATTTTTTTTAAGCTGCAAATTGAACGCTTGTTAAGAGCTTTTAAGTTTAACTACTGTTTAGCACATATTACCCACATGGGCTTGCACTATACTGATTTGCGGCATAGTTTTTCCACCTATTTAATGTGTATAAATAACTAAAAAAGTTTTAGGGTAATATACTAACTTGTCGTGAAACACAAGTGTTATATACCCATTGAGACATGCCGGCAAAATCCGGAATTATAAATTTAAAAACTGAACCGAATTGACAGACACAATTATTAACCTAGAAACCGTAAACCCTATTGAGTTCTTTGGAGTAAACAATGGTAAACTGGACATATTAAAAAAGAAGTTTCCGCTTCTGAAAATACTCTCCAGGGGTACGCAGTTAAAGCTTAGCGGTGCACCGGATCAAGTAGATGGTGCCAAAGAAAAAATCGACCTTATTGTACAGTATCTTGAACGGAATGGCCATATGAGCGAAAATTATTTTGAACAGATTTTGGGCGGCGACGATGCAGAAACCATCGACAACTTTGTGGAGCGCAATCCCAATGATGTGTTGGTTTTTGGGCCTAACGGCAAAACGGTTCGGGCACGTACTGCCAACCAAAAAAGACTGGTCACTTCAGCAGAAAAAAACGACGTGGTATTTGCTATAGGCCCCGCCGGTACTGGTAAAACCTATACTGCTGTGGCAATGGCCGTTCGTGCATTAAAAAACAAGGTGGTCAAGAAAATCATTCTTACCCGTCCCGCAGTGGAAGCCGGTGAAAGCCTTGGTTTTTTGCCTGGCGATCTAAAGGAAAAAATTGATCCATACCTGCGCCCCTTATATGATGCGCTGGACGATATGATTCCTGCTGATAAGTTGGGCTATTATATGAGCACCCGTACTATCGAGATTGCACCACTGGCATATATGCGTGGTCGTACACTTGACAATTGTTTTATTATTTTAGATGAGGCGCAAAATGCTACGGATCTGCAGATAAAAATGTTTTTAACCCGTATTGGTGCCAATGCAAAAGCCATCATTACCGGCGACCTGACACAGGTGGATTTACCGCGTCATCAGCGCAGTGGCCTGGCAAAAGCCAGTCGCATCTTGCAGAATATTGATGGCATTGGTTATATAGAACTGGATGAAGAAGACGTGGTAAGGCACAAACTGGTGAAAGCTATTTTGAAAGCCTATGATAAGGAAAGTCACCGCGAACAGGAATTAGAAGAAGCCGACAAGCAATACCGGAAACAAAACCGGATTGCTATCGAGAAACAAAATAATAACGACTAAGGCATAAGTGAAGTTTTCTTACTTTGCAGGAATGAAAAGGATTTCAATTTTCTTTTTGTTCCTGCAATTTTTTTGTGCCTGTAATACCAACGAGGCTCCGGCTTCTGAAAACGACGTAGATGCAGCCCGCAATTTTATCCAATCAGCATTGAACGGCGATTACCGGAAAGCAAAGAACTATATTGTAAACGATTCGGTCAACATCGAGTACCTGGAGGCTTTTCAACGAAATTATCAAAACCGTATGACCCCTGATGATAAAAGAGGATACCGCGAGTCGTCCATTAATATTCATTCAGTAAAACCACTCAACGACAGCGTTAGTATTATCAATTATTCCAACTCCTATAAAAAACAAAATGATTCCTTAAAAGTGGTGAAGACGGGCGGTCAATGGCTGGTGGATTTGAAATATTCGTTCTCTTCTTTAGACAAACCTTTATGATATTACAGGCATCATGTTTTTGAGGGATTGTATCGCCAGGACTTGGTATAAATTAATATTGCATTTTCTTGATTGCTCCTCTGCAATATTCGTTAATCAAAATTCACAAATGATTAATTATGGATAGTAAGGAAAAATAAACGTTTTTTGCCGTTGATTAGCAATTGAAGTATTGCCAGCCTGCAAATAGCAAAGCGGGCCGTTCAACTATAAAATTAAAAATATGATAACTGTAAACCATCCATGGCATGGCGTTCATTATGGAGACAAAGCACCGGCAATTGTAACCGCATTAATTGAAATTCCGCAGGGCTCCAGGGCTAAATATGAAATAGATAAGGCTACAGGATTATTAAAACTCGACCGCGTCATATATTCTTCATTTCACTATCCTGTAAATTATGGCTTTATACCAAGAACATTAGGGTTGGACAATGACCCGCTGGATATTTTAGTATTGTGTTCGCAAATCATTCAACCGCTTTGCCTGGTGGAAGCTACCGTGATTGGCAATATGCAAATGATAGACAACGGCGAAGAAGATGATAAGATTATTGCCGTAGCCTGCAAAGACCCTTCGGTAAATCATTATACCGACATCTCCGAACTGCCGCCTCACTTTTTAAACGAGCTGAAAAATTATTTTGAACAATACAAAGCATTAGAAAATAAAGAGGTAGTGATTGAAGATTTTCAAAATAAAGAAAGGGCTTATGAAATCATTAAAGAATCTATAGACCTATATGCTCAAAAATTTATAGATAAGCTGTAACTAATTTTAATTCAGAACAGGAATAGAACATTAGAAAAACTTTCGTATACAGGCCAGTTTATGGGTGAGGCTGCCAGTTTCCATATGCACAATTCCCTGTTCATCTACTTTATCAATACGCACTTTGCCGGACGCATGTACTATTTGATGGTTATTTAACAGAATGCCGACATGTATGATCCTTCCTTTTTCATTTTCAAAAAAAGCCACATTACCGGCAGTGGCCTCCGGTAATGTTTTTACCGGTTTTCCTTGTGTGGCCTGCTGATAGGCATCACGTAATAACGGAATACCCAGCACTTTAAAAGCAATTTGTACAAAACCGCTGCAATCTACCCCCATAAAAGTTCGTCCGCCCCATAAGTAAGGCGCATTCATCCAGGCCAGCACTATATTCCACAAAAGGTCGGCAGTAAAAGGCTGCTCTACGTTTCTATAAGCTCCATAGTATGTATATTTTTTATTCCACAGCTTATGCGTTTCCTCGTTATAACCGGTAAGTGAAGCTCCCATAGGTGCGTATATTGGTTGTGCCGGCAACACCGGGTTTATTATATCGGTACATACAAAATGCAAAGGCATCGTAGCCAGAGTTTCGTCAACCACATCAAACAAATGATAGGTAATCCATCCTTCATAACCATCGTACAGCGATTTTATTTTAAACCATTCGTTGTGTTCCTCCATTATCAAAATAATATCCCCGAATATTAATTGATTCGTCATTTCTGAACGATGAGCAGCCTCCTTCCTAACGGGTGCCGCGGCTACATTACAAATTGCGTATTGCATATAAAAAGATAAAATAAAATTGGCGTTATGAATTTTAGCAGTTGCTGCATCTTATATAAAATTGAAATTAGTTATTTTCCATCTGTGAAAGCGAACCGATATAACCATATGAGCGATGAGGAACTGCTGGAGCGGTATTACGCCGATCAAAACCAGCAGTGGATTGGTATATTACTGGAGCGGTACACCTTGCTATTGCTGGGTGTATGTATGAAGTATTTAAAAAATGAAGAAGATGCAAAAGACAGTGTGCAGCAGGTTTTTTTAAAAGTTTTAAGCGAAGTGTCAAAATACCGTATTGATTATTTCAAATCCTGGCTGTACAGCGTAGCTAAAAATCTTTGCCTGATGAAGCTGCGCAGCCAACAAGGAAAAATAATAAAACCGCTTACCGATGAAACGATACAGATAGTAGCCGATCATCTGGACAATAATTTGTTGCAAAATGAACAAACGCTATTTATATTAGAAGAAGCAATCGATACTTTAAACCCCGAGCAGCGGCAGAGTATTACTTTATTTTATTTGCAAAAAAACAGCTATCACCAAATAGCCGAAAAAACAGGATATTCCTTGCTTCAGGTTAAAAGCTATATACAAAATGGTAAACGGAATTTAAAACAATTGCTGGAAAAAAAGTTAAAGGCAACGAACGGCAAAATTTAAAATGAAGGAAAATTTAAAAGACATATTAACCAATTTGTCGGTGGATATTGACCAGGAAACACTGTTGCTGTACCTGCAGGGAAAACTGTCTGCAGAAAAGCAACACGAATTGGAAAAGCAGGTATTAAATAATGATTTTGAAGCCGACGCGCTGGAAGGACTGCAAACCATAAAAGATGAAAAACATCTGAATAGTATTGTAATTAAACTGAACCGTGATTTAAAGAAAAAAACAAAATCTGCAAGAAACTTCCGTTATATAAAACCTCTACAAAATGAGCCCTGGCTGTATATTACGCTGGCGATTCTTTTAATGCTGATTGTTATTTGCTATTTCATTATCCATATTCACTTGTATCATTCTTAAGTTGCAATTTAAGCGCTTGATATAGTATTTACTCCACTTCTTTTACATCGCATAACACTCATCTATAAGCATTTAAATGATAATTAACGAAATAACACTTCAATTTGGCACCTACCTAATGTTGGGCAATTTATAGCTCATAACTCTAGTATCATATTGAAAAGTACTGCCGTTTATGTACAAAAATTCAAGAGGTTTTGAAATAGTACCGTCGGTTTTGCTGCAATATCGCTGGCATAATTTTACCTCTATTGCGTTCTTTGTTCACTAAATCAATTTTTATGTTTTACCATGTAAAAGAATTGCAGTTTAATGCAAGGGTTTCTAAAGCCGATCCTGCATTTGCAACGTTATTATTAGAGCAGTTCGGCGGCGCAAATGGTGAGTTGGCTGCCGCGTTACGCTATTTTGCTCAGGGGTTTGCAGCTAAGAATCCGTACCCAGATAAATATGACCTTTTGATGGATATAGCTACGGAAGAATTCAGTCATCTGGAAATTGTAGGTGCCACAATTCAAATGCTTCTGCAGGGAGTAAACGGAGACCTGAAGAATGCGGCCGAAAGTTCTGAAATCATGCACCTGTTAGATGGAAAGGCTGCAAAAGAAAGTGTTATTCACCAGGCAATGACTGCCCCGCAGTTTTTAGTGGGTTCTGCCGGTGGCCCTGCCTATACCAACAGCCAGGGAGTGCCATGGACAGCCGCTTATATCAATGGCGATGCGCAAGGCGACCTCACCTCGGATCTACGGTCTGATATTGGAGCTGAAACAAGGGCAAAAATGGTATATGAATACTTGATGCAGTTTACCGAAGATCCATACGTGAAAGAAACCTTACGTTTTTTGATGACGCGTGAAGTAGCGCACTATCAGATGTTTGAAGCGGCCCTCTCAACCATCCAACCAAATTTTCCACCCGGAATACTACAAAGCGACCCACGCTATAGCAACCTGTATTTTAATATGTCAACCGGCAACGATTTTAATGGCCCATGGAACCATGGCACCAGTACGCAGCTAGGAGAAACCTGGCAGTTTATTGAAGACCCTATAAAGCATGTAATTGAAACAAGTGGTTTACTGGACCAGCAAGCAGTCGGCACAGAGCGTACAGAAAAAGGAATACAAAAATTAAACAAGCAATTAAGCGAAGAGCGAAGTGCTGAAGTAACCGCTGCCGCGCCTTTGGGTGAGCAGCAATGGAATCAGCCCTTAAAAAATGGATCAAATTTATTGTCAGCTGATGAACAAAAGTCAAAAGGATCCCATCGAAGAAAATAAGCAACAGCTTACCGGTAGCAAAGCGGATGGGGTAGAAATTGTTTACTATACAGATCCGCTTTGCTGTTGGAGCTGGGCTTTTGAGCCACAATGGCGCAAATTACAATACCACTTTTCGGACTACCTGAGATGGCGTTATTGCATGGGTGGCCTTTTGCCTAGTTGGAAGAACTTCAACGATTCCATGAATATTGTAAACCGGCCTGCCCAGATGGGGCCAATATGGATGGAAGCCAGCCACATTTCAGGAATGCCTATCCATAATAGAATATGGATTGATAACCCACCGGCATCTTCTTATCTTTCTTGCATAGCAGTAAAATGCGCTCAATTGCAATCGGCATCAGCCGGAGAACAGTATCTGCGGCTGCTGCGTGAAGCGATAATGCTACATGGACAAAATATTTCCCTGTTAAGTGTTTTAACCAAAATAGCAGAAACGCTTGCTATCCGTAGTCCTCAGCAGTTTAATATCGAATTATTTAATACAGACATGCAAAATGACCGGGGATTAGAAGCCTTTAGAAAAGATATACAAGAAGTAAAACAAAATGGTATTAATCGCTTTCCAACATTGCTGTTCCGGCGGCTTCACTTCCCTTCCATATTAATCACAGGTTACCGGCCTTATGTAGTAATTTTGGATGCGCTGAAACAAATAGCACCGGATCTTTTTGAAGTCCACAAAAAGATGAATATAGAAGCATATAAAAATCATTTTCCAGATAGTACCGACCGTGAATTAGAAGAAGTGCTGAAAAATACAAACTGAGGTATATTGACACTACCTATCTTGCACCAATCAGGTATATACTGCTGCAGCTATTTATTTACACTTGGTATTTTTATTGGCTTTGATTTTTAAATGATTCCTCTTGTTTATAGTTTCAATGGTTATTGAAAAAGCATTTCACCACTACATTGAATCATTTACTGGTATTGTATGTAAATAGGCTGAGGTTTTAATTTCAAAACTTCTGATATGGGCATCATCTCTTTTTGTCCCGACCGTTGTGTATCGTTTTTGTAAAACAATTTAAAGCCGGTAAACTGTACAGGCTGCGGAGCTACCCAACTGCGATAGGTATCTCTTTTCTTTGCAGGGCTGCCCCATCCATCCATATCCATTACAATCTGCACTTCCGGGTGAAGTTTGATGTTTTGATAATTAGTAACCATATCTTTTGTAAAACGGTGCACTATCAAAATCTTAGGGGGCAGATTGTACTTCTTTACCAGCTTTGCCAGGTAATCAGCCGTATAATTAATATCAGCTGCATCGTAAGTTCCTATAACAGTTCCGGGTTTTTTGCCTTTTGTAGCCAAAGCAAATTCGGGGTCAATACCAAAGTGAACATTTGGCATTGCCAGATATTTTTCCAGCAGCGGCACTTCATCCTGTACGGTGCTAAAGCCAACCTGGATATCAATAAAAACCAGCGCATTTATTTCTTTGGCCCAACTGTTTACTGTATCAATCTGCTTAAACGGCATACGGTACCGGTATTTACCATCCTTGCCCGGATCGCCCTGTGCAGTTATTGCTATATAATGCAGCGCCGGTATGGCTTTAATGACACTATCTGCTGCACTCCATTTCTTTACTTCACCCATTAATTTTTGAAGCATCACCTGTTTCGGATATTCGCCCAGCACACCCATTCTTTTAGAGAATAAGTTTCCGTAATATGCTACAATACGGTTGAATGGCAATATAGCCCCTGCATTTGGGTATGGCCCCTTTACCGGCCAGCGACCTGTGGTATCGCCATTGCTGATATAGCGCATCAATTTATTATATTGGGCAGTATCCACGGTTTTAAGAACCGAAGCTTTGGTAACTGCCGCAGAATCTGTCCCAAACTTATTAGAACTGTGGGTATTACTTTGTTGAGTATTGGCATTGCAAGCCAACAGAATACAAACACTGCTGACACTTAAAAAACTAAGAAATCTCATTTCGGCACATTTACTTCTTGTGAATGATAAAACAACTGATTATTTTGATGCAAACCAAATTTAAACGTTTGAAGCAGGGATTATTATCAGGTACTTTTCTTAAGTAGTACTATGACAGTGTTAAACGATTTTATTGAAAATGCGTAGTATGGGCTTGGCATAAATTTATCATTATGTTTAAAAAAGTAATTATGAAAAAAGATAATGACCCCATAGAACGGAATCAGCCAGCTGAAGCCGGAAGAAAAAATGATCCGGATCTAAGAGATGAATCGGCAGCGCAGCCCGGTGTGTCTACTATGAGCAGCAGCCCCACAGACGATGCCAATCAGCACTTAACAAGAACGGCCTCCGATACATTTGATACAGATTTGGACTTTGGGAAAAATGCTGATAAGGCGTTTGACGACATCAGTGATACCAAAGAAGAACAATAACCGCTTTAGCATCAAAAGAATGTTGCTTTAGTTTCTATAAAAACAATACGCCTGAACGAAAGATTCCTTCAGGCGTATGCACAATCTTACTAGCTTAATTAACGGTCACTTTGGTTTTCGGATGAGGAACGGCTGGTGCGTCCGCCACCATGAGAATTTTGTCCGCCTTTCTTACCAGCGGCACGGGCTTCATCTGAGCTCCATTCATGCGCTACACCCTGTTGGTGCGCTGCCCTGCCTCCTTCACTGGCAATCTTGCGTTGCCTTTCCGGATCCATAGAAGCAAACCCCCGGTTGGCGCTGCCCTGCCGGCCTCTGCTTTCTTGTTGCTCCTGCTGCTCATTTTGATTTTTATTTTCTGCCATAACACAACAATTTAATTGGTTAAAAATTATATGAGTGTGAGCAACAAAATAATGCCGAGCTATATAAAGGCTGCATGGATTACGGATGGGTAAAAATATCAATGATATTGCGGTTTTTGTTGCGAGATATAAGCAAGCTGAGGAAATAAGCTCATCTATTTATAGTATTACAGTCAATGGATTTAAAAAATCAGCTTAATTCGATTCCAATCTTTTTCATCAATATGGAAGCATTCAAACTGGTACAAACGCCTTCCTTCAATTTATAATCAAAATACAGTTCCTCTCCTGCTACCTGCACATCAAAATGATAGTTTTCAATGGATTGCGGAAATCTTTGTTCCAGTGCCGCCAACTCTACATCGTGTGTGGCAATAACAGCCGTAGCGCCTTCTTTAATTAGTTGTTGCATCAGGGCTTTTGAACCGGTATGACGGTCTAAAGAATTGGTGCCGCGCAATATTTCATCCAGCAAAATAAACACAGGCTCATGGCGGTTTACAGCTTCAATAATGGTTTTAAGTTTCTTTAGCTCCGCATAAAAAGTGGATGTATTTTCTGCAAGGTTATCTGCTATACGCATACTGCTCATAATATGCACCGGCGACATCACAAATACCTGTGCGCAAACGGGAGCACCCATTTGGGCAAGTACCATATTAACACCCAGGCTGCGCAGAAAAGTGCTTTTACCTGCCATATTAGAACCGGTTATCAGTCCAATTTTGGATGCACCTTCCAAAGTAAAATTGTTATTGATCCGCTGCGGTGCCGGTATTAAGGGATGACCGATCTTTTGCCCATTTAAATAAAAGCCGGTATCCTTAAACTGCGGAACGCACCAATCTGGCTGGTTAAAATGCAAAGTAGCGAGGCTATTGAGCACTTCTGTTTCTGCTATTAATGTAAACCATTTAGCTACCTGATGTTTATTTCTCTGTTTCCATTGGTGAAGTGCTATGGATTGCCGCACATTCCATAATAAAAAGGTGTTTAAACCAAAGAGTCCAAAAAGAGAGTTTCCCAAATCAAACCGGTCTAAAATAATTTTTAATCGTTTTATTTGAAGTGAAGCTTGTTCATTATCAACCTTTACTTCGTTTTGCAGGTTTTTCAGCAATACACTTTTAAAGGAAGCAGTTTCCATCCACTGCATTAAATTAAATAAAGTAGCCACCTCTTTTGCAATGCCTGTAAGCTGCGCATAATTAGCAGCAGCTTTCCGGCTTATTACAGAAGAAATAATAAGATATAATATATACAAAGCCGAAAATAAACCCGAAGGAATCACTCCTAAAATAGTGGCGATAACAGAACCGACAGTTAGCATAGCGTATATGGTAACGCCTGCCTTCCACCTGCTGCCGGTAAAATAATTTTCATCCTGCTGCAACCAGGCCTCAATTTTTTTTTCGGTAGCTATAGTAACTGGCGTTTGCATAGCAAGTGCAGCACACTCCTGCCGCCACGAGTGTTGCGGCGTAATTTCCATTATAGCCTCATGGCGTAGTTGTATATCATCTACAGGTAAAGGATATAAAAGATTGGTGGCCAGCAATTTTTTTCCCTGCTCGGTATAGCAGCGGTTCATATATTGGAACAAGGAAGCTTTTCCAAAAAGGTCAAAATCATTAGCATACGGATGCGCTTCAGGAATAAAATTGCTGCCATCGAACCTGTTGATATAATCTCCTTTTAAGATTTCCAGTTCTTCTTCATTTAGCTGGATTAACCTTCGCACATGAGCAATTTTCTGTTTATTATTTACATCAAAAGAAACTATGACCAGAAAAAAAGCGAATCCAACTGCAACGGCAATCCATCCCCACGCACCTGTTGAAACAAAAATCTTGTAGGCGACAAACGTGGTAACAATAAATATCAGCAATCGCATCCAGCCTAAAAGGTTCTGCTTTTTTAATAACTGAGCCAATATCCCTTCTTGTTTTTCCTTTTCCTGTGTATAAATGCCTGCAGGCAAATTAGTAGTATCCATATTATAGGGCGTTAAAGTAAGATAATTGAATGGATTAAAATTCATAATGCTCTACCCCCCATAGTTATTTGAAATTCAATATATGCCTAAAGAATTACTATTAAATAGCACAACTCATCCATATATGTATCCTGCTTTATGGGACTTTTTTTCAACAAAAGCACTGTCTGATAGCATAAACAGCCGGGTAATACTTTTCATTTATAGCAGATATAAGGCAATATCAATACTTTATTGTATCTTAATGTCATGGCATCTTCTTTGTTTTTAATATGCCTAAATTAGAACTTCATGACACTTCAATACTTTCACGCATTAAATAAAGAGAAGCAACAGGATGTGATATTGAGGAATGGAACCTTCTTAATGGAAAGGACAGACGGCCCTTTTAAAATTATGCTTTACCAGTTGGAAGATTTTTATGTGGAAGTGTATATTTTGATCCCTCATAATAAGGTAGCTTTATTCCGGTGCTTTGATACGCTGGAGTTATTAGATCCCTATCTAAAAGATATTAATTTATCCGGCCTGATGCAGGAGGTTTTTTCCTGAAACATTATTTTCAATTCCAATATTAGTGCTTATTTAGTATCTATCCATGCTTCATTTCCATTGATAATAATTTCTTTTCCAGATTACCGCGGGCTTAACTTAGCTATTTAGAAAGTTGCATTTTCCATGCTATGTTAGTTTTTATATTAGCCTTAAGAGTATTATTAAGCCCATTAACCAATGTTTACCAAAAAAGATTAACGGAACAAGGAGCGCACTCTTTGTTTATTGTAGCATTAACCTACCTGGTAATTGCTATTTTATTTCTACCCTTTTTAGCCTCCTCCACAGCTTTATCACCTACATTCTGGGTCACTATTTTAGAAGCGTCTGTTATTGATGCACTCGGAAATGTCTTTCTTGTCAAATCATTAGAAACTACGGAGCTGTCCGTATTTGGCCCTATTAACTCCTTCAAACCAGGCGTAGCGCTGGTGATTGGTTATTTTCTTTTGAAGGAAATACCCACTACAAATGCGTTGATCGGTGTTTGTATTATTATAGCAGGCAGCATATTACTTACCCGAAGGAAAACCGGCATTTCGGTTAATAACAAAGGGTTGTTTTACCGTATTACGGGTATTGTTTGTTCGTCCTTTGGTGCTGTGCTCATTAAAAAGGCAATTACTTATTCCAACCCACAGGTTGCAATTCTATACTGGGCTATGATGGCAATCCCATTTTTTGCACTTATCATCATTCTTTTTTATAAAAGCAGTATCAACCGGAATATGCAACTGCTTAAGGAAAACCAAAAGACATACCTGTGGTTGTTTATTACCTACAGTATGATGCAATATGTAACGGCCCTGTCTTTTAAAATCACATTTGTTGGATATTCACTGGCTGTATTTCAATTATCCTCTATCGTAAGTATATTTTTGGGCTACCGGTATTTTAATGAAAAAGGAATTTTTTTAAAGCTTTTTAGTGCTTTAATAATGATAGCAGGAACCTTGCTTATTTTATGGCACTAGATATCACTTTGGTTGTTAAAAGCCCATCCTGCAAATACTGATAGTAAAGGAAATCTTAAATAGCCATCCACAGCATTGGATGGCCTCCATGTAAATAATTCAATAGCATTTGAAATTCTATAAAGCTGGTAAAAAGAAAGAAAGTGGCAGTACTGCCACTTTCTAAAGCTATAGTCGGGATGACAAGATTCGAACTTGCGACCCCACGCCCCCCAGACGTGTGCGCTACCGGGCTGCGCTACATCCCGAATACAATAGGGCTGCAAATTTACAATTTAAAATTGCATAGTAAAATTCAAAACAAGATTTATCTTCGCTCCTTAATGAAAGTCTTAATAAAAGGCACACAAATAATAGATTCTTCTTCTACTTTTCATTTGCAGTTTGTTGATGTTTTTATTTCCGATGGTATAATAACTGCTATTCAACCCAATCTTACTATAGATGCCGACCAGGTTATTGATATGCCGGGTTTGCAGGTATCGCCGGGCTGGGTAGATGTGTTTGCCAATTTTTGCGACCCGGGTTATGAGTTCAAAGAAACTTTGGAAAGCGGGTGTGCTGCGGCGGCGGCTGGCGGCTATACCGATGTGATGATTATCCCTAACACCTCTCCTGCTTTGCATAATAAATCTTCTATTGAATATATTGCACAAAAAAGCAGCCGGCTACCGGTAAGCATACATCCTATCGGCGCCATTACCAAAAACACAGAAGGGAAAGAACTGGCAGAAATGTATGATATGCACCAAAGCGGCGCTATTGCTTTTAGTGACGGAACCAATCCGCTTCAATCATCGGGTGTATTATTAAAAGCACTGCAATATGTAAAGGCAATAGACGCAGTCATCATTCAATTGCCGGATGATAAAAATATCAGCGCCAATGGATTGATGAACGAAGGTATAGTATCTACCCGGCTGGGACTACCCGGCAAGCCTGCAATTGCGGAAGAACTGATGATTGCACGGGATATAGAACTGGCTAAATATACAGGCTCAAAAATTCATTTTACGGGAGTTTCTACCAAAAAAGGAATAGACACCATAACTGCCGCTAAAAAAGAGGGAGTATCGGTTAGCTGCTCTGTTACTCCCTACCATTTATTTTTTTGTGATGAGGACCTGACAGATTATGACAGCAACCTGAAAGTAAACCCGCCTTTGCGTACTGCATCCGACCGGGAGGCTTTGCAACAAGCTGTATTAAATGGTGAAGTAGATTGCATAGCCACCCATCATTTTCCGCAGGATACCGATCATAAAATGGTGGAATTTGAATATGCTAAAAATGGTATGATTGGTTTACAAACCGGTTTTGCCATTTTAAAAACTGTTTTACCCCAGGTAAGTATAGAACAATTCGTAAAGTTGCTTAGTACCAATCCAAGAAAGTTGTTTCATTTGCCCACAGCAGCCGTAGCTAAAGGAAATGCAGCTTGCCTCACTTTATTTTCGGGCGATAAAAGCTGGCAGTTCAACGGCAGCGATATCAAATCAAAATCAAAGAATTCGCCTTTCGTTGGCATGCAATTAACCGGCAAACCAATAGGAATTATTAATAAAGACAAAGTATTTTTGAGCCAACAATAACTGTTTATGGAACCATCAAAACCAATGACACATATAACCGCTGGCCTTTTAATTGCCGGGATGTTATTTGTATATTTCATTGTTATCAGCTTTTTAAATTTAACCACAACTGCAGGCATTAATTTTATCCAATACGCAATAATTATTGGGGGATTAATATTTGTGGTAAAGCAATATGGAAAAGCGCACAACTACCACGAAAGCTTTGGAAACCTTTTTGCATTTGGCTTTAAATCCACTGCTGTTTTTACGATCCTGTATATTGTATTGTTAACTGTGTTTTTTCTTCTTTTCCCGGAAATTAAAGAAAAATCTTTTGAAGTAGCCCGCCAGCAAATGGAAAAACAAAAAAGCCTGTCGGATGAGGATATTGAAAAAGGCATTCAAATGGCAAGAAAATTTTTCTGGGTCGGTGTTGTAGGTGGTACTATGTTTATATTGGTGCTGCTTGGGGCTATTGGCTCTGCCATAGGGGCTGCGCTTACCAAAAAGAATCCGTATAATCCTTTAGATCAACTTAGTGTATAATGGACGTTTCAATTGTTGTTCCGCTTTTTAACGAAGACGAATCTTTGCCTGAATTATGTGCATGGATACAACGCGTATGCGAAGCCAATACTTTTTCATATGAAATCATTTTGGTGGATGACGGAAGTACGGATGACAGTTGGAAAGTGATTGAACAGTTACGGGAAGGCAATGCTAATATTAAAGCAATTAAATTTCAACGCAATTATGGAAAATCGGCGGCGCTGAACGAAGGGTTTAAAGCAGTAAAAGGAGATGTGGTGATTACGATGGATGCCGATATGCAGGACAGTCCTGATGAAATTCCGGGTTTGCGAACAATGATATTGGAAGGCGGTTACGACCTGGTGAGCGGATGGAAAAAAGTACGGCACGATAATACTCTCACTAAAAATATTCCATCAAAATTTTTTAATGCCGTTACGCGTAAGGTATCTCATATATACCTGCACGATTTTAATTGTGGCCTGAAGGCTTACCGGAAAAAAGTGGTAAAAAGTATTGAGGTATATGGCGAAATGCATCGATACA